>JBLHRT010000062.1:0-11624 GCA_047626255.1 Candidatus Azotimanducaceae bacterium | reverse complement strand
TTGAACGACTACGAACCGGTGGCATCGAGCTATTCTCCGCAGAGGTCACGGCTGGCGGTCCTGGTGGCGCGGTCTATAACTTGTTGATTCGTGGCCAGGTCTGCGACCGGGATGCTGACCAAAAGGTGACGCGCGTTATTGGTGTGATCGAGGATGTCAGCCGGCATATTGAGCAGTTGCAACGTCGGCGCCAAGACGAGTCCACCATGATCAGGGTGCAGAAGCTGGAGGCGATCGGCAACTTGGTGGGTGGTATCGCCCATGACTTCAACAATATTCTCAGTAGCATTATTGGCTATACAGAGCTGGCCCTGATGGAGACGGCGGAGCAGACCCTTGACAGGCCGCGGCTGTCGACGTACCTGCAAGAGGTATTTCAAGGGGGCAAACGGGCACGTGAACTTGTCGCCAAGATGCTGTCCTTCAGCCGCGCCGACGAGACACAGCCGCAGACTCTTGACCTGATGCTGGAAATAAAGGACGCCGTAAAGATGCTACGGGCCTCCTTGCCCTCGTCGATCGACATTCGGTTGGACATTGATGCGTCGTTACCCGAGGTGTTTGTCGACAAGGCTTTCCTGCAACAGATGATCATGAACAGTTGCATCAATTCGCGGGATGCCATGGATGATGTGGGCACTATTTTTATCCGCGGACGCAGGGTTGAGATTAACAAACAGCGTTGCTCGTCTTGTCATGAATTTTTTGATGGCGAGTACGTTGAGCTGGCCATCGAAGACACGGGCTCGGGTATTGATCCTGCCTTAATCGATAGTGTTTTTGAGCCCTATGTGACCAGCAAACCTATGGGTTCAGGTATGGGCTTGGCGACATTGCATGGCATGATGCATCGCGGGCGCGGTCATGTACGCCTCGATTGTATCCAGGGCGATGGCACTGAGCTACGTTTGTTCTTTCCCCCGGCCGTCGCCTTTAACCATCCGTTTTCGGCGCAGCCAAATCTGGATGTTCAACGAGTGCGGGGCAATGTGCAGAAACATATTCTCGTCATCGACGACGAGGTCTCGCTCGTGTATTACCTGCGCGAGTTGCTGCGTAAGAAGGGTTATCAAGTCACGGTTGCCTCGGACAGCTATGAGGCCTGGGACATTTTCAGCGCCGACGCAGATAAATTTGATCTGGTGGTCACCGACCAAACCATGCCTGGCTTAAGTGGGGTGCAACTGGCGGCGAAGATGCTAACCCTGCGTGAGAACCTACCGATTATTCTGTGCACGGGTTACAGTGATATCGTCGAGGAAGGCAACATTAGCCAACATGGTATCAAGGGCTATTTGGCCAAGCCCATTGATAGCCGCAATCTATTGAGCACGATACATGACTTGCTGCAAGTAGCGGCTTAGTCGCCAGGTTCGCTTCAGGCCGTAGCATTGACCGCCTCGACAATGATGTCGAACATCTGGATGATCTCATCTTCGCTGATAATGAGGGGTGGCGAGAGGACAATCATATCGCCGATATTGCGAGCCCACAGTCCCAGCTCATAGCACCGCCTGGCAACTTCCAGGCCGCGTTGCATAGGCGCACCCGGTCGCGGCGCAAATTCAATGGCACCGATCAATGCATGGCAGCGTACATCAATGACATGAGGCTGACCCTGTAAGCGCAAGGCATTTTCATTCCAGTGGCGCTCTAACTTCTGGCCTCGGTCGAGCAGACCTTCTTGCTCATAAATATCGAGGGTCGCCATACCAGCAGCACAGGCCAGGGGATGGCCTGAGTAGGTAAAGCCATGGCTGAGTTCAATGCCGGGTTCATCGATGGACATAAATGTCTGATATATCTCATCGGAGACAAAGACCGCGCCCATGGGCACAGTGGCATTGGTGATACCCTTAGCGGTAGCCATAATGTCGGGTGTCACGTCAAAGCGTGTCGCCGCGCAACTAGCGCCGAGGCGTCCAAAGGCGGTGATGACCTCATCAAAAATCAGCAGAATGCCGTGTTGGGTACAGAGTTCCCGCAGGCGTTGCAAATAACCTATGGGCGGCAGTATGACGCCCGCCGCACCGGCAACAGGCTCGACAATAACGGCGGCGATATTGTCAGCACCATGCAAATCCACGAGTCTTTGTAAGTCTTCAGCGTACTCAATGCCGTGGGCCGGTAAGCCATCAGAGAAGGCATTGCGTTCGATGTCGAGGGTGTGGCGCAGGTGATCTGTGCCTGGTAGCAACATACCGAAGGAACTGCGGTTCTTCATCAGCCCGCCCACCGAGATGCCCCCAAATCCCATGCCATGGTAGCCTTTCTCTCGACCTATCAATCGTTGCCGCGAGCCATTGCCGCGCAGTTTGTGGTACGACAGGGCAATCTTCAGTGCGGTGTCTACGGACTCAGAGCCTGAGTTGGTAAAGAACACGTGGTTCAACGTGTCTGGGAAATGCTTGACAAGCCGGCTGGCATAGTTAAAAGCGGCGGGGTGGCCGGCATTAAAACTGTGGGCAAAGTCGAGATGCTGTAATTGGTCGGCGATGGCCTGGTTGATCTGCGGTCGATAGTGACCTGCGTTAACACACCACAGGCCTGCAGAGCCATCCATCACCTGCTTGCTGTTGCTGTCCTGGTAATACATGCCGCGGGCCGAGACAATAAAGCGGGGGTCTTGCTTGAATGTGCGGTTAGCCGTGAACGGCATCCAGTAGCTGTCAAGATCGGCGGGCACTAGATTGTGGTCTAGGTGAGCGTTAGATAATTTATTGTCAGTGGTCATGAATAACTCCAGTGTCAATCCAGCAGGTTGTTTGGATGGCTAATCAGGTGATGGGCGCCCGCTTGCAATAGTTCATCAGCATCGCGAAAGCCCCACAACGCACCGACCGCAGCCATGCCGCAGGTTACCGCAGTTTGCATATCCATGGCCGTATCGCCAACAAAAACAATGCTCGCTGGCGGTACCTTAAGGGCCTGAGCGATAGTCTGGGCGCCGGTGGGATCAGGTTTATGAGGAACTCTGTCAGAAAATCCTACGACCTCCTGAAAACGAATCGTCGGGAAGAAGTGCTCGACACAGGCCAGGGTGAATGCATGGTCCTTATTAGACAGCACGGTGAGTGGCGTGCTCCGTTGGCTGAGATGCTCGAGCATGTCGATAATGCCCGGGTATGGCTGGGCGTCGAGCTGCCATGAGGCGTGATAGTCTGCTTGTTGTAGTCTCAGTGCCTCATCAATCTGCGGGTCAGTCCTGGCATGAACTGGCAGGCAGCGCTGGATACACCGACGCGCGCCGTCACCGATAAAGTAACGATATGCCGTCGCCGGATGAGGCGGGTGACCGAGCTGTATGAGCACACGGTTGTAGCAGTTAGCGAGGCTCTCAAGCGTATCGAGCAGGGTGCCATCTAGGTCGAAAATATAACCTTGAACGGGGGTGCTTATCGGCGTCGTTAGGTTCATGTTATGTCCTGGCTGGCGCCACTGGAAATCGTATCGTCGGTCATCAGTAGCCTAACAAGCTGGTCGTAGGTCGACTCATCTATATCGTCAGTGGCTAATATCGCGTGTGCTGGAGCCTGGTTAATATAGTCCTGCGCGAGTCTGATGAGTTGCGGTGGTAGGCGTGCAAGCATTTCTGGTAAAGGTTCATTGTCACCCATGTCGATCTTTATCAGCGCTTGGTTTCCGAGTACATCAAAAGCAAGCCGCTGCAGATCGTGTTGCAGGCGCCGCTGTTGGATCATCGCGGTCAATGCCAGGCGCGGGTCGTGTGCTTGGCGTTGCTGCGTGACCTCCAAACCCTGAAGCGAGATATCGATAGTCGTGAGGCGCGCGCTGATATCGGCGCAGTTCTGCGCCTCATCGAGTTGCGCCAAGTCCTGCAGGTCAGTGCGTAGGCAGCTAATAGGCTTCATGATGCCTCGGCGTCTGCTTGACGTCGACTAATCACTACCGTTCGCGCTAGTTTGTCGTGCCAGCCCTGCTTGCGCGAGTCCAGGCCAATCCAGATGAAGCCCATGCCGAAGAACAACAGGCTGATGTAATAGCCCAGAGAGCGAGTCACTAGTTGTAGTCGACTTGGGGGTTGTAACGTTTGCGCATCGACGATGTAGCCTTTAAAAAGCAATTTTCCGGGGCTTGAACCGAAGTACATCCAAAAGCCGACAAAGACGATGCTGATAAACAGACTCTCGAAAGCGAGTCGTTCGAGCATCTTGTTCAGAAATGCCTGAATCTGCTCCCTATTGTTGAGATCTATATCCTGCATGGTGATAGCCTCGGAAAACAGCAACAGGAATGGATAAATAATGATGGACGCGACAATGCTGTCTATAACAAAGGCTACAAATCGCGACCAGAAGCCAACATAGGAAGGTGAGCTGTCCATCTACAGGCGCTCCATCAAATAGTCTTTCGCCAAATTGATCTGGGCAGCAAGATGGGTGGGGCCACCACGATCGGGATGAAATTTCTGCATGAGTTTTCGATGGGCATCAATGACACGGTCACGGGTTGCACCAGAGGGTAAGCCGAGAATTTCATAGGCTCTGCGCTCGTCCATTTTTGTGTCATCAAACGCTGGGGCATGGCCCTCGAATGTGGTCTGCCAGTCGGGATGCTGGCGATCAAGAAACGAGGTCATCACATGTAACGAGTCAGTGTCGCTGCCGCATTCATCGAACAGCTGTTCGAGCTGTTTTAGATCGAGGTCCATCAGGGTCTGGCCCTTGAATTTGCCCGCTAGGATGTGGCCGGTCATCTCGCCACTGTCATGGTCGAGTACCATGCGTAGAAAGTGTGTATCGACCGTTGACTGGCGTCCAGTCGCTGGTTGAGCTGACGTGCTAGAAGGCCAGGCGGTTGTACCGAAGATGCCGCGAATGCGTTTGGCCAGACCCAGTAGGCCAACGCTACGGGCAATCCAGGGCAGCCAGCGCCCTATAAAGGGTAGGGTGGCGCCGAGGAACGCAAATAGCGCGTTTAGCTTGCCTGTGAGCCCTAGAAAAATCAGTGCGGCAGAAAGAATCACGCTGGCATAGATCACCATGAACTGCTGAAGCGTCAATGGACGACGGCCTAACAAGACACGCAGAGCGACAAAAATCACCAATAGCACGATGAATATCAAAGTAATCTGTATCATTTAGCGACCTTTTAGTTGCTGGGTCAAGAGGTCAACCTGACCGCCTTTAACCTTACCATAGTGTTCAAGGGCCTTGCGTCCACCAGCGGCATAGACGGCGACAGCCCCCAACAGGTCGCGTAGTTGGCTGGCGCTGTGATGATCAAAGGGTACGCAAGCGCCGCCTGAGACGCGCGCCATATATTCAAAGATACGGGTCACAGCCGGATTATGGCCTTCCTGAAATATAAATATGGGTACGTTGATCAATCCCAGTTGGCCTGCTAAATCACAGAGTAGGTCGGCAGGTTCCTCCAGCGCATCACCAATAAATATCAGTGCTTGGATAGGCGTTTTTTTTGCCGAGTGCAGGGCATGTTGCAAGACTCGAGCTATCTGAGTATGACCGCCTAAGCAGCGCACCTGGTCCATCTGGGTTTTTAACTGTGTGGTATCACTACACCAGGGCGCGCTGCGAAAGCGCTGAAAACCATGGTAGTAACACAGCTGGATTTGTAGCCCGCCAAGGGTCGAGGTCTCGCTAAACATCTGCGCCTGAATCTCGCAGGCGGTATCCCAGGTTGGTTCTCGACTGGCGGTGGCATCTAGGGCGAAAATCAACCGCCCGGGTTCAGCGCCCTTGACCTTGACGGGCGTGCGCGCAGCGGCTTGCAGAAACTCAGAGACGGCGTTGGTCGATGAGTTTGGGGGCGTCGTGGGTGTCTTATCCTTGGGCATGGAGTTGGGGGCCGGCTGATTGACTTCTGTCGATGAATGGTTAACGTGACAATGATTAACGATAATGATTAACGACAACGACAATGACAATGATACTAAGTACTTCAATAAGCACTTCAACAAGTACTGCAAGTACTATAACGAAATGCCAAGATTAGGGGTTTTCAGGGTGGCGGGCAAATTAAAAAAGCTGGTAGTCGCGATATCAAGTAGTGCCCTGTTTGATTTAAGGGAAAGTGATCTTGTCTATCGCACAGAAGGCGTGGCAGCGTACGCCGCTTATCAGATAGCTCGGGAGGCCGAACCACTGGCGCCGGGCGATGCCTTTGTGTTGGTGAAGAAACTGCTCAGGCTCAATAGTCTACTGCAAGGAGACGAGCAGGTTGAGGTGATTTTACTGTCTCGTAACACCGCTGACACGGGTTTGCGGGTTTTTAACTCGATTCAGCACCATCAATTGGCGATTAGCCGTGCCGCCTTTACCGGGGGCTCGGCGCCGTATCGTTACATGCGACCCTTCCGCTGTCATTTGTTCCTGTCGACCAACCCAGAGGACGTCCGCGAGGCGCTGGAAAATGGTATGGCGGCGGCCAGTATTTTGCCGTCGGCGTCCCTGGCAGTTGACTCGCCGTTATTGCAGTTCGCTTTTGATGGCGACGCGGTGCTGTTTTCCGATGAAGCAGAGCAAATTTATCAGTCGGCTGGGCTTGACGCTTTCACCTCGAACGAACAGGCTGCCGCCAACGAGCCATTGATGGGCGGGCCGTTCAAGCCATTTCTAGCAGCGTTACATGAGTTGCAGAGTGAGTTCGCCGCGGGGGAATGCCCGATTCGTACCGCGCTGGTGACGGCCAGAGCCGCCCCCGCCCATGAGCGGGTCATCAAGACGCTGCGCGCTTGGAATATCCGCCTCGATGAATCGTTGTTTTTGGGTGGAATGCGCAAGGCAGAGTTTCTGCAGGCCTATGGCGCTGATGTTTTCTTTGATGATCAGGCGGAGCATTGTCGACTGGCCAGTGAGGTGGTGGCCACCGGTCATGTGCCCCATGGGATCGCGAATCAGCGATGATAACGTGACGCAAAGCGCCGGTGGTTGTAAAAACACCAGAACCTATCTATTCTAGAAAAGAATATTTGTTGTTATTTTTAGAAGCTTAGCGAATATAAAATGGGGTCAGGGCCGGATTTTCTGTGGCTGTCAAATGACCTTTAGCCAGCAATCGTGATTGAGTCACCGGGGTGAAACGCACATGAAACTTCAGCAACTCAGATATATCTGGGAAGTCGCTCACCATGACCTTAATGTTTCAGCTACCGCACAAAGCCTGTTTACGTCGCAGCCGGGTATCAGTAAACAGATCCGTCTTTTAGAAGACGAGCTCGGTGTCGAGGTCTTCTCACGCAGTGGTAAGCATCTGACCCGTATCACCCCAGCCGGTGAAACCATTATCGCGAAAGCCGGCGAGATACTGCACAAGGTCGAGAGTATCAAGCAGGTCGCCCAGGAGTTTAGTAACGAAAAGAAAGGTAGTTTGTCGGTGGCGACCACACATACCCAGGCCCGCTATGCGTTACCTGGGGTGATTGCCGAGTTTATCGACCGCTATCCGGATGTTTCCTTGCATATGCACCAAGGTACGCCTGTGCAGATTGCCGAGATGGCGGCTGACGGGGTTGTCGATTTTGCGATTGCGACCGAGGGGCTGGATCTGTTTGGCGATCTGGTGATGATGCCTTGTTACACATGGAATCGCTGCATCGTTGTACCCCGAGGTCATCCGCTGACGGAGATAGCGGATTTGACGCTTGAAGATGTGGCCAAGCATCCGTTGGTCACCTATGTCTTTGGTTTCACGGGCCGCTCGAAGCTCGACGAAGCTTTTATGCATAAAGGTCTGGCGCCCAAAGTAGTATTCACAGCCACTGATGCGGATGTGATCAAAACCTATGTTCGTCTTGGCTTAGGGATTGGTATTATCGCTGGGATGGCGCACGACGTTGTGCTCGATGATGATCTGGTCGCGCTTGACGCCAACCATTTGTTCGAAGCGAGCACGACCATGATCGGCTGTCGACGCGGAACTTTCCTGCGCGGCTATATGTATGAATTTATTGAAATATTTGCGCCGCATCTGAATCGAAAAGTGGTAGATGATGCCTTTGAGCGGCAAAACCGGTCGGAGTTAGAAGCCCTGTTTACAGATATTGTGCTACCGTCTAAGTAAGGCGTTAGATGTCATAGCGTCCAGTCGATAGCCGTCATTGCCTATCGCGTATTTTTATCTACGATCTCTCACAACCACCTGTTAGGAAATATCATGGATCTTGTTTGCCTGGACCTCGAAGGGGTACTGATTCCGGAAATCTGGATCGCGTTTGCCGAGAAAACGGGGATTGATGCCTTAAAGGCGACGACCCGCGATATTCCTGACTATGATGTCCTGATGCAACAGCGGCTGCGCATTTTGCAAGAGCATGGATTGAAGCTCGCCGACATCCAAGAGGTGATCGAGACGTTGGCCCCCATGCCCGGTGCCAAGGTTTTTCTTGACGAGTTGCGAGAAAGTTACCAGGTGATTATTTTGTCTGATACATTTTACGAATTCGCCCAACCCATGATGCGACAATTGGCCTGGCCGACTTTGTTTTGCCATAAATTGGTGGTCGACCCAAGCGGCACGGTCACGGGTTACACATTGCGGCAGAAGGACCCGAAACGCGCGTCAGTACAGGCATTGCATGCACTCAACTATCGCATTTTTGCTGCGGGTGATTCCTACAACGATACAACGATGCTTGCAGAGGCGGATGCGGGTTTTTTGTTTCGCGCCCCAGATAATGTCATTGCAGAGTTTCCGCAATACCGCGTAACCAAAGAATATAGTGCGTTGCGAGCATTCATAGACGAGGCAGCCCAGGGTTAGACGTTTTTTAGGTCATGGATGATGTCAGTGATGAAGTTGACCTTGACGAGTGACTCGTCGTACTCCTGGCTGGCATCCGAGTCTGCGACGATGCCACCACCGCCCCAGTAGTATAGTTGGTCAGCATCGCAGACCAAGGTCCTAATGGGCAGGTTCATATCCAAATTGCCGTGGTAGCTGTAGTAGCCTATTGCCCCGCAATAAACATGGCGCCTCACGGATTCCAGTTCAGCAATGATCTCCATGGCTCGGCGTTTTGGTGCGCCAGTGATCGAGCCGCCAGGAAAGCAATCACGCAACAGGTCCATGGCGGATATGCCGGGTTTAAGTTCACCACTGATAGAGCTCACCAGATGGTGCACGTTCTGATAGGTGTTGAGCTCGAACAGCTTATCAACCTTGATAGAGCCCGTGATGGCCGATTTCCCCAAATCATTGCGTAACAAATCGACAATCATCAGGTTCTCGGCTTGATCTTTCTCGCTGTGGCGTAATTCTTCCGCCAGTCGTTGATCCTCCGCCGGGTTTATATGCCTGCCACGTGTCCCCTTGATGGGTTGAGTGAGAATTTTTCGATCTTCAACGCGGACTAAGCGTTCCGGCGAAAAGCTTAGAATATCAGCGCCAGGGATACGCAGGTAGGCTGAGAAAGGTGCTCGCTGCTGCTGGCGTAGGCGCGCGTACAACCCCAGTGGGTTGCCATCAAAGGTAGCGCTGAAGCGCTGGGTAAAGTTCACTTGATAGCAGTCGCCAGCCTGAATATATGCCTGAATCGATTCGAAAGCGGCGTTGTACTCTGCTCGATTGAGCTGACGGTGCACCTCACTCGTGACGTTGAATAGCAAGGGGGGCTGGGGTGTCACTGGCTGGACGTTTTGCAGTTGCTGCTGCAGGTGCTGCAGAGCGCCGACCTCGATATCAGGAATGGCCACCAGATAGGCCTGCTTGAGCTGGTGATCGACAATGACAAAGGCGGGGTAGACGCCCACCAGCATGTCAGGAAGGGTCAAATCGCTGCTGTCGGATATCGGTATCTGCTGTTGTGCGTGGGTCAACTCGTAACCAAAAAATCCTACAGCGCCGCCCTGAAATGGCAGGTCTAGGGGGCAGGGCTCAATGGGCCGGGTGTGTTGGATGACCTCCTCGATCGTAGCAAAGGCATCGAGCGGCGCCGGCTGCCCGTCAATATAGGTTTGGTTGTCTCGACTTTCGATGACATGACTCGGGTTAGCGCCGATGATGTCGTAGCGTTGCTGGGGCGTCTGCCCTTCTGTTAGCCGCGGGTCTTTAAGTAGAACATGGCTTTCAAGTAGAAAGGGCAGGCGTTCTCCCTCGAGACATCGAAACCAGTCAAAGGCATCGGCCTGATAGGGCAGAGACTCAATAGTCCAAGGCATGATGGGGCCGCCTACAACGCAAAGATACCAGTCTACCGCTGGAAGCCGCTCAGCACTAATATTTACCTGCTGGCGAAAAGAAAATCTGTATACTTGAGGCAACCAACAGTTCAAATCAAATAGTTCAAATCAAATAGTTCAAATCAAATAGTTCAAATCAAATAGTTAGATAGGAGTTTAATTGATGTTAAGTGCCGGACAGAAATTCAGGCAGGCCATCGCCGACGAGCATCCCCTGCAGGTCGTGGGGACGATCAATGCGTATACGGCCATGATGGCAGAAGCCTCGGGCTACAAAGCTATTTATCTGTCGGGGGCAGGGGTTGCCAACGCGTCCTACGGGCTGCCGGATCTGGGCATGACATCGCTGGAGAACGTGCTCGAAGATGTGCGCCGTATTACGGCGGCATCTAGCCTGCCGATGCTGGTAGATATCGATACGGGTTGGGGTGGCGCCTTTAATATATCTCGTTCGGTAAAAGAAATGATCAAGGCCGGCGCTGGCGGTGTCCATATTGAAGATCAGGTGGCACAAAAGCGCTGTGGTCATCGACCGAACAAAGAAATTGTTCGCCGCGAGGAAATGGCAGATCGCATTAAAGCCGCTGTCGATGCCAAAACCGACGATGCCTTCGTTGTTATGGCGCGTACCGATGCGCTGGCCGTCGTAGGCCTTGAAGAGGTGATCGAGAGGGTCAAAATTTTTGAAGAGGCCGGTGCTGATGCGATCTTCGCCGAAGCCATGACCGATTTAGATATGTACCGGCAGGTCGTCGCCGCTGTCAATATTCCCGTGTTGGCCAACATCACTGAGTTCGGTGCCACACCGTGTTTTGATACGACCGAGCTCGCCTCTGCCGGTATTGCGATGGCGCTATACCCTTTGTCAGCGTTTCGGGCAATGAACGCCGCGGCGCTCAATGTCTACCAGACCTTGCGTAAAGAGGGCAGTCAGGCCAGTGTCATCGACACCATGCAGACTCGGGCCGAGTTGTACGAGTTTCTTGGCTATCATGCCTATGAAGATAAACTCGACCAGTTATTCACCGAAGGGAATAATCAGTAACAGCGGCGAGCGTGTGTTTCAAATGACAACGTTTAACAACACGATCTAATAAAGACATCCAATAAAAACATCGAATTGAGGAAATACCAATGGCAGAGAAAAAACTGGGAGGCGCTGGTCTGCGAGGCCAGTCAGCAGGCGAGACGGCGCTGTGTACTGTAGGCCAAGAAGGATCCGGCTTGACCTATCGTGGCTACGGTATTGATGACTTGGCGGCGAATGCCCAATTTGAGGAAGTGGCGTATATGCTGCTTTATGGTGAGTTGCCAACCCAGGTGCAGCTCAGCGCCTATATCGACAAGCTCATGGCGCAGCGCGGCTTGCCGGATGACCTAAAAACCGTACTGGAACTCATTCCGAAAGACACGCATCCTATGGACGTGATGCGTACGGGTTGCTCCATGCTGGGTAATCTCGAG
>JBLHRT010000061.1:0-11698 GCA_047626255.1 Candidatus Azotimanducaceae bacterium | reverse complement strand
GCTTTTGCGAGTTCTTGGTTCTTCGCATAGATCTCTTTGCTCAGCCTCTCAAGCTGCTCCTCGGCGACAAGGCGCGCCTGCTTTTCACGGTGATACGCCGTCTCATAGACCTGATCACTCATCGATGACCCCTGTCGTTGAATGAGCGGGATCTTGAGCAGATGGCTCAACCTTGATAAGAAAACCACAGTGATCGCCGCCCCTATGCATGCAGGGCTCATGGGTCAGGCTGTAGTGGGCGTTGTAGTGTTCCGCGGCACCTGCCACTAGGCCCTCGGCCATACGGCACAAGCGGCGTTCGGAGCTGTATTGGAGTTGTAGTTCGTTTTCGCCCAAGCGGATGTGGTGGAACACGGGCGTGGTGGCATCCGGATGGAGTTTCTTGACCTCGACATGGATAACGCTGTCGATGGACTGCAAAAACGCCAGAAAACCATCGACGCCTTCAAGTAAATATGGGTAGCGAGCGATAAAGTTCGGAAGCATGAATTTGCCGAATGCAAACACCAAATCATTGGCTGGAATCCCATTGCGCTCGCTGATGATGGTCACCAAACCCAACAGCTCTGAATCCTCATAGAGGACTGAGGAGGTGTAAACGCCGTCGAGGTCGGCTGCCTTTAGTACCTTATTCCATTCCTCAATGCCGAGCTGGCTCTCAACCATTTCAGCGAGTAAATTCATGACGATGCCTTTTATGGGGTAACCTCTTAATTTTGAGTTAGTGATTCAATGTTATACAAACAGCTGATAATAACCCTTACGCCACCTCATGGGCCTGATCGGTCATTGATGGTTGCTTTCGTTGCACGAGCGGTATCTTGAGCAGATGGCTCAGCCTTGATAAGAAAACCGCAGTAATCCCACCTCGATGCATGCAGGGCTCATGGATAACGCTGTCGATGGACTGCAAAAGCGCCAGAAAACTATCGACGCCTTCAAGCAAATAGGGATAGCGGACGATAAGGCTCGGAAGCATGAATTTGCCGAATGCAAACATCAAATCATCGACTAGAATCTCATTGCGCTCGCTGATGATGGCCACCAAACCGAACAGTTCGGTATCCTCTAAAGTACCAAGGAGGTGTAAACGCCGTCGAGTCCGACTCCTCTAGTACCTTATTCCATTCCTCCAGAATCCATGAGCATGCCTTTTACGGGGTAACCCCTCAATATTGAGTTAGTGATATAATGCTATGTCAGTGATTGATAGCCACATTAGAGCGAAATTTGGGGGATTTTTTTGTTATTCTAATGCGCAGATCACTTGTTTGTGTCCTTTGGGCGCTGGCAGCGATGTAGAGGGGCAGAACCCATGAGCGAGCTATGAAGGTGTTAGATCAATAGTGTTAGGTAATCTATCTATTGTTAGGCAATCTATTTATTGTTGGGCAATCTATTCATTGTTGGGCAATCTATGTTAGAAAAGCGGGCCAATGCTGCCATCATCTTGCTGGACGCTGAGAAAAATATGTTAGCAGCACTGCAGCGGTTGGTCATGCCGCTGGGTGTTGCGCTGTATCACGCCGCTACGGCGCAGCAAGCTTTGGCGCTGTGTTCGGCGCAGCATGCACATTTATTGATCACCGATATGCGCATTGCCGACGCCCAGATTGCCGATTTGTTGCGTCAGGCCAGTCAAGCCCAACCGGGCATTCGTAAGCTTATTTTGACTGGCTTTGCAGATCTGGAGCAAACTATCAGTGCTATAAACGAAGGCCAGATCAATCGGTATTTCACTAAGCCGTGGGACAATCTGGTACTACGTGATGCGATCAACGAAGAGTTGGCGCTATTTGCAGGCCAGCAGGAGGCCGTCGCGCAGCAGGCAGCGCTCGTTCAACGGGCGGGTGAACTTGAACTCAAAGCGGAAGCCGCGTCGCGGCAGTTTGAAGCTTCAGTACATCAACTCGGGACTGTGCGCTACGAGACAGCGATGGATCTTTATCATAGCCTACTGTCATACCGATTCCCGCGAATCCTGCGCTTTTCCCAGCAAGTTGCCCACTGGGCAGCAGCTTTGGCGCGAGACATGGCGCTTGATAGTGAGACGGTGGCACAGGTGCGCGCAGCCGCTGCCTTGCATCAGATTGGCATGGTGGCATTGCCTTTCAGGGAGCGCGATATACGTCAGATGTCAGCGGAACAACGTGCCGAGTATCGCCAGTATCCTGAAATTGGTGCCGAGGCTATTCAGGGCGAAGCTGATCATGACCAAGTCGCGACGCTGATTCGCTATCATCGAGAAGATTTTGATGGTGGCGGCTACCCCAATCAGCTGGCGGCTGAAGATATCCCTCTAGGTGCGCGAATTATTCGTCTGGCCATCGACTTCCAGGCGGTACTTGATCGCAAGGGCAAGGTATTGACCGTGGCATTACTGCAAGCCGGTGCATCGAGCTTCTATGATCCCCAGCTCGTAACGTTGTTTATAAACCAGACATTGACTAACCCATCAAACTTGGAGCTGCCTTATGGAAACCTCTGAGCGCGTATTAATCGTTGAAGACTCTGAGCCGATGGCGATGGCCTATGCGGACTTTCTATACGCTCGCTATCAAGTCCTGGTTGTACATACGCTGGAGGGGGCGCGAGAGGTGCTCAATGCAGAGCAACCAGTGGCGCTGTTGCTAGATCTGCAACTACCTGATGGCGATGGCCTTGACCTGATTCCTGAAATTCGCGAGGCGGGGGGAGACTTCCCCATAATCGTTATCACCTCAGACAGCTCCGTCGATACGGCATTGAAGGCATTGCAAAGCGGTGCGGATGACTTCTTAGAAAAGCCATTTTCAGCTGATCGGTTACGCACCACCGTCACTAACGGGATTGAGAAGCGTCGGTTAACGTCCTTGATTCATAGCTATGAGACAGAGGCGGGTCGGCAAAGCTTCGAGGGCTTTATTGGCGGATCACTGGTGATGCAAGGAATCTACCATATGGTCGAGTCCGCCGCACCCAGCAAGGCCACTGTGTTCATCACCGGTGAGTCAGGTACGGGTAAAGAAGTCTTGGCCAGAGCAGTGCATACGCGTAGTCCGCGTAAGAAGGGCGCTTTTGTCGCGCTGAATTGTGGCGCCATTCCCAGTGAGTTGATGGAAAGTGAGATATTTGGTCATCTAAAGGGGTCTTTCACGGGTGCCGCAAAGGACCGTAAAGGGGCCGCGCTGCAGGCTAGTGGTGGCACCTTATTCCTTGATGAAGTTTGTGAGATGGAGATAGAATTGCAGGTAAAGCTGCTGCGGTTTTTACAAACAGAGTGCTTCCGGCCTGTGGGCAGTGATACTGAAACCCAGGTTGACGTCAGAATTGTCTGCGCCACCAACAAGGACCCCATGGCAGAGGTTAAGGCGGGAAACTTTCGCGAGGACCTATTTTATCGGTTACACGTCATTAGCATTCATTTGCCGCCTTTGAGAGAGCGTAACAACGACATTATGTTGATCGCAGATAGCCTGCTGTGTCTTTACAGCCAAGAAGAGGGCAAGTCGTTTCAGGGTTTTGACAAACGTGCGCAGGATTACCTGCTGAGTTATGCCTGGCTGGGTAATGTCCGAGAATTGCAAAATGCCATACGCCAGATCGTTGTACTCAATAGTGTTGAGTGGGTGACTGCAGAAATGTTCCCCCGCGGTCTCAGTGCCCTTGAGGCGAGCGCAGATGCGTCGGATAGCACCCTGCCAGCACGTGTTATGGACGGCGCAGATATGCCCGCCAGTACGCCAGAAATAGACGGCGATACGGTGTTCGAGATCCTGCCGCTGTGGAAAATGGAGGAGAATCATATTGCGTTGGCACTGCGTCACTGTGACGACAATGTACCTCGCGCTGCTGCGTTGCTTGAAGTGAGTCCCTCGACTCTTTACCGAAAACTGAAGACCGAGAATGAATCATCTTGAATAAAATGATACCCAATGACGCTGTTATGACATCGATCACTTTCATCGATTCCGCCTTGTGACTTCGGATTCAGATGACGGGCAATGCGTCCTGTTCGTTGATGATGAGCCAAATTTTCTTAAAGCATTGCGGCGACTGTGTCGCCGTGAGGCCTTCTCTGTGTTGACTGCCAACAGCGGTGCGCAGGCGCTCATTGTCCTGGCGGAGCAAGACGTGGACCTAGTGGTCTCTGATCTGCGCATGCCCGGCATGGATGGTATTGCGCTGTTTTTTGAAGTGGCGCGGCTTTATCCCGATATTCCACGCATACTCTTGTCGGGCAATGCTGACATGGAGGCGATGGTCAATGCGTTGAACACACGGCAGTTGTCGTATTTTTTACCTAAACCCTGGGGCGAGGAGCATTTGCGGGAGACGCTACGAGAGTTCCTGAAGCGTCGTCAGATGGAAAAAGCCTTTCAGTCGCTGGTGACAACTGTATCACGTCAGAATGATGAGCTATTGCAGTTCAACGAACAGGTTACCGCCGAGGCGGCTCTGAAAAGTAAGTTCTTGTCTGTGATGAGCCATGAATTGCGCACTCCGGTCAATGGCATTCACGGTATCTTTGATTTGTTGCGGGGTGAAACAGGCGGTGAGGCCGCCAAGTTGGTTGACCTTGGGTTGTCAACGGCACGTCACCTCATCAGTATTGTCGACGACATCCTCGACTATTCCAAGCTTGAATCGAATGCCGTGGTGCTCGAGCATATAGCTTTTTTTCCACTGCTGGAAGCGCAATCTGCGTTCAAATTGGCGCAACTTGGAACGAATTCTCAGTCGCTGAAGTTTGATTTGCAGATACAATTTGATACCACGCTCAAGCTCTGCGGCGATCCCGTACGGATTCGACAGATTTTGATGAACCTGTTGGGTAATGCTGTCAAGTTCACCGAGCAGGGTGCGATCAGCCTGACGGTCAGTTACGAGCTGGCGCATCTGGTGCTGCGAGTTGAAGACACGGGTATTGGAATTGTGGCAGACAAGCAGCATTTGTTGTTTGGCGAGTTTACAACGCTAGACGCCAGTCATGCCCGTAGGTTCGGTGGCACGGGCTTGGGTTTGTCGATTGTGCATCGATTGGTAACACAGATGCAGGGTAGTATCACCTTGGTGAGCGAAGAAGGTGCGGGCGCTTGTTTTACGGTACGCTTGCCCCTTGCGACAACCACCGCTGAGATTGTCGATGATAGCCAGATAGTTTTGAACTTAAATGGCTTGTCTGTCGCGCTGGTTGATGACAACGAAACTAATCGTCTGGTGTCCTCATCAATGCTTGAGACGGCAGGAGCCAGGGTATCGACGTTTAGTGGTGGTCGCGAATTTCTGTCATCGCTGGGTGCTGGTCTGGTCAATCCGGCTGTTGTACTCATGGATATTTCGATGCCCGATATTGATGGCATTGAGACGACCCGACAACTGCGTGAATTATCCCTGTTGCCTGCGGAGGTGCCCATTGTTGCATTGACCGCCTTTGTCCAGGCTGACGAAAAGACAGCTTTTCAAATTGCCGGTTTGGAATACCATCTTGCCAAGCCCCTTACCCGAACGGGACTTTTTCAACTGTTTGAATCCTTGTCACCGATTCTTAAACCTCACGAAGATTCATCTGCAACGGATTTTTCTCACACAAGCTTTGTTAAGCTAGAGAAAGATCTTAGTGCTGGCGTGCTAGTAAAGTTAGTCGAAGCGTTCGGTCGAGATTGCGAGAAGACACAGGCAGGACTTGAGAAAGCGATGAGCGAGCAAAACTGGCAGGACTACGCGCGTGGTGTCCACGCTATGGGCTCAAATGCCGCGATGCTTGGTGCGAGTGGTCTGGCGAATTTGTGCAGGGCCTCTGAAGCCGCGTTCAAAGTTCAGGACCTTAGGTTTTTGACCGAGACAAGTCCGCGCCTAATCTCGATGATCATGCTAAGCCTGAAGCAGATCGAAGCTTGGCTGGCTGCAACGCAAGCATGAGTTTTTTGACGTCATCCCTCAGGTCGGCGCTTTGCAGCACCTGACCATCGCTCATCAGAGCGTCTGGTACATCACACAACACAGCGGCCACGACGGTAATGTCATGGCGTTGAAGTCGTGCGAGCAATGCTGATAGATCGGCTTTGCGGGTCTGACCGCTGCGGACTACCAAGACAGCGGCGCCGATCTGTTGTAACGCTTCAAAGCCGGCCTCCTGCTCACCTACGGCGGGTAGATTATAGAACGTCCAATCTTGTTGGGTCTCGAGTTGGACACGAGCGTCGCACATCGCACGACCACCGATCATAAGAACGTCTTCGGGCATTGGTTGCCTGTCACCTGGCATACGTGCGGGTGTGACCTTAAGATATCCTGAGCCCGAGTTAAGCTCGACCGGCGCTGGCCCCGATGTTGTCTGCGGATCAGTTTGCGTTAACCAGCCGCTCAGTGAGCGTTGTTGAACGATTTTTGGGTGTTGGATATCAATAGGCGGGCTGGTCATGCGCAGGTCAGCATCCACTAACGAGATGGATTCGCCTTTCATATGCATGCCGAGCGCACAGTTGACCGCGGTAGTCGTTGTGCCAGCCTGACTCTCAACGCTGAAGAACGCTAGTTGACGTTGGTGAGTCGCTTGCTGCAAATCGTTACTGAAACGCCGAAATTGACCAGCGATGGGGCTGACAGCAGCGTCTAGGTTAACGCATGGTTGGTCTACGTTATTGACCTCGCAAATGAGAGAAATACCGCTACACAGTTCTAAATCTTTGAGCGTACGAATGCGCGGTGTAAAAAACTCAACTAGCAGTGCAATTGCGACGGCGGTCATCGCGCCTAATAGCGTCAGACCTATCACCAGCATACCGCGAACAGAGCGCTCTGGTTGGTCAGGCTGACCTGCCCGCTCCAGCAATTCGAAATCACCGACCTGGCCCAACAATAGAACCGTTAGTGAGTCGACACGTTGGCGAAGATCGTTCTGTAATCCCTGTGCAGATGTCTTCTTCAAACTCAACGCCTCGTGAGATTTTCGCTGCCGCGTCAGGTCGTTGATACGCTCAGTCAGTTCAATCAGCATGGCTGATAATCGTTCGACTCGGGTTTCCAGCCGCAGCAACTCCGCCTGTGATTCGTAGTGCGTGATGGTGAGTTCTTGCTTAACAGGGTTGTTTGCGAAGGTTTCCGATGGCGTATTGGTATCTTTGCCAGAGTCAACCATGGCCCGTATCTTGGTGATTCTCAGTATTAAGTCTTTCACCTTAGGGTTGTCGTCGGTATAACGTCCCCGAGCCTGACTAAGTTCCCACTCCATCTGTGACAGGTTTTTCTGTAATGGATTCACAAAATACGAGGTCTGGACGATCATGTTGGGCTCGCCATCAATTTGTGTGAGCAGGCGCCTGCCTTGTTCAGCTGCGGCAAAGCGATCTCCATCTAGGGAGCGTAGGTCGACCTCGAGTTGCTGACGTTTCTCGAGTAGCACCATGAGTTGGGTGTTAATATCAGAGATATCGTTGCTGGCCTCGAAGGTGAGTAAGGCATCTGCTTGCTGGGTAGAACCCGCATTTGCAGATGCCAGACGATCACGATAGCTGTTCAGCGATGATTCGATCTCTTGGCGACGCATATTCTTGTTCCGCTGTATGAATACGTCAGCCAGACTATTGGTGAGAGCTGCAGCCATCACCGGGTCAGACCATTTGACGCTAATGGTGAAGGCTTTAGATTCTTTGCCAACGTGAACGTCCACCAGGCGGGCAAGCTCATAACCTGGCATATTGACGCCTACCTGCTGCATTGCGCTCTCCAGAGTCCCTGGCAGCATCAGCGTATCCAGCAGCGTTTTGAAAGCGTATTCCTGTGTCTTGAACGGTAAGCCATAGCGACCCACACGAAATTCGTCCTGTTGTTCTTTCTTTAGCAGGGTCGTGCGACCAGTCCAGGTTGGTTGCAGCATGCTCAGGGCGAGCATTAACGCGATGATAAATGTCGCTGCTGTGACGCCAACAATCATGAGGCGCTGCTGCCAGATGCCCCAGATCAGGCGTTTGATATCAACCTCGATGCTGGCTTCAGGCTCGCTGCTGTCGTCAAGCAGTGAGCTGAAGTCGGTCACGTTGGGTTGAATTTTTAACGCCTGGCTCATATCGTTTTTCCGTCCTTACTTTAGCCTTCTAAAGGCCCTATAGGTGGCTGAGGTGATCGCTCTAGCTTGGCTTGGCAGTACCCATACCGGCGTCTGCGTTAATGGATGATTCAAGTCGCTGGCTGGCTGTATACAATTGCCTGGCGCTGATATCCCAGTCGAACAATGTAGCGCGGCGTTTACCGCGCTGACTCATCTCGGTAGCTAATAACGGTGCCTGTAATACTAAACGCATGATCTGTGCCATTTCTTCGGGATGTCTTGGGTCGAACAACAAACCTGCGTCACCGACGACCTCGGGTATGCTCGCGACACGACTGGCACATACCGGTGTACCGGCAGCCATGGCTTCCACCAACGGAATGCCGAAGCCTTCAAATAAGCTAGGCATCACGAATAGGGCCGCTTTCTGGACCAGTGAAGGGAGTTTCTCGTTGGGGACAAAGTCGGTCATGATCACGTGCTGTGTCAGGCCCAGACGGCCGATCTCCGCTTCAATCTCGTCGGTCCCTGTCCAGCGAGATCCTGCAAACACCAAATTGAGTGGCATTTTGCTATTGTGTTGCAGAATGGCAAAAGCGCGCAACAGGCCAATATGGTTCTTTCCCGGGTGCTCAAGACGTGCCGTGTAGAGGATGTAGGGATGTACTATGCCTAAATCAGCCCGGTAGCTTGCATCAGACGCTGATGACGTTTGTCGACCAAAGCGCTGCGTGTCAGCGCCGTTATAGATGGTCTCGACCTTGTGTGATTCAACACCGGCATATTCCATGACATCTTTGGCGGTGGCGTTCGATACGCAGACGCAGTGCGACAGGCGCGTCATTAGTCGTGTGAGCAACTGCAATACATAAAAGGTTCTGAGGCGGTCGTACTTACCCTTGATATGCAATTGCGAAAGATCATGCACCACGCCCACTGAAGGAATCATCGGTGTCCACGCCAGGCGCCGGTTCGCGGCGAGATAGATCACTTGGTGGTAGCCACCGAGCAGCAGCAGTATCGGCAGCCAATATAGATGCCAGAACAGGTTAGGCAGAGTGCGTGACCAAAAGGGTGAGAGCAGGCAAATCTGGACATTACCCCCAGCAAGTTGTTTAACTTTGTCATTGTCGGCCTCGGTGAAAATAACGTACTCATTGGTACCGTCTCCCTGGCAACTCAGGCGACTAACAATTTCAATAATGTACTGGCCTATGCCCGATTTGCCGGCATCGGCGGCGCAGGCTGAGATGGCTATTTTCACGGGGTTACCTCGTTAATGTAAGTCGTTAACTGGTGGATAAACTGCTCATGGTTAAAGCGTTCGGTAGCATGGCGGTAGGCATTGGTCGCCATACGTGACATGTCTTGTTCATTGGTAATAGCTATACGCAATTGCCGGGCCAGACTGTCAGTATCGCCGGCGCGTGCGACAAGACCAGTTTGGTTATGTGTCAGCCAGTCGCTAATGCCGCCGACGTCAAATGCGACTACCGGGCGGCCTCGGGCCATGGCCTCGACACCCACCATGCCAAATGGCTCGGGCCATCTGGACGGCACGACCAAGCAGCGGCTGCGCTTGTAATAGGTGTCTAGCAGATGATGGTCCACCCAACCGGTAAAGGTGACCTTGCGCGCCAGTCCGAGGCGCGTCGATAGCTGCCGACAGTACGCCAGATGGTTGCCTTCACCGATGATCGTCAGACGGAAATCGACATTCAGTTGGGCCACGGCACGCAACATCAGATCGACGCCTTTGCCGCGAATTACTTGCCCTACAAACAACAACTCTGCTCGGATGTCGGTGGGCAGTGGCATGGGTGAAATGTCGCTAAGGCCAGCTGGGATAGGGGCGATAACGCGTATTTTGTTAGCCTCGATGCCATTTTTAATGAGGCCTGCCTGCATGGCCTGGGATGCCACCAAGAAGTGTTTGGCCTGACGGCTGGCTGACATGAGTCGCCGTTGACGTTGAATACCGTCAAACAGGGTGATCGGGAGTTTATGTTCCGCTGTTGAGCGTTCAATAAAACACAGGTTCTTGATGCAACCAGCCCCAACAGCGCGCTCGCAAGGCTTGTCACTTAGGGGCAGGTATTTATGGCGGCGCGGGCAGGTCAGATCATGGTCGTGAGGAAAGACAATGGTTGGTACGCCATTGATGACTTGTCTGATGGTCTCATCACATTCGGTCTTATGAATGATCGCCAAGTCTGGTTTAAAGCTAACTAGCGCTTCCTGCAAACACATGCCGTGCCAGGCAAAGGGCACAAGGAAGCGAATGTCAGAACCACCGTCAGTGAACAACAAACCTTGTTCCATACTGGGTGACAGGCTGCGGGCGGTATCAAACAGAATGCGTTCAATACCGCCTTGAAAGCGTGCTTGGCTATGAACGTGTAATATCCTTTTCATGATGTTCTTTCACTGTTCTTAATGAGTCGCCTGTACTCACATGACCCTACTAGGTCGTTGTAAACACCGGTAACCTGCTGGTTGATCTTCTTCCAATCATAGTGCTGTTGCACCTCGATAAGTCCGTTGGCAATAACACGCTGACGCGCACTCTGATCGCTTAGTAATCCGTTGATTTGCTGTGCCCATGCGGCAGGTGACGGTGTTTCGACGTGGTGAATATTGTGATTGTGCCGGGTAAAGCCGGGAATGCCCCCAACCGGACTGGCTATCACTGGAAGGCCAGCGGCCCAGGCTTCGAGGATGACAATACCAAAGGGCTCATGGATTGATGGCAGGCAGAACACGTCAGCGGCATGGTAGGCGGCAACCAGTTGCGGGTCTTGGGCTTGTATGCCTGGCAGCAGCGTGACGTGTGAGGTCAGGCCACGCTTAATGATCTGCGTACGCAGGTCCTCGGCGTAGGCTTCATTGGTGATATGACCGATCATCAGGAGGTGCGCATTGGGCTGCACTTTGTGCAGTTCCGCCAGCGCCGCTAACAATGACAACTGGTTTTTCTGTGGGTCTATGCGACCCACGCTGAGCAGTAACGTGGCGGCTGCTGCAATACCATGCTGGGCGCGAAAGTCTATCAAGGGTGCCTGCTGGAAATGATCCAGATCGACTCCGTTAGGCAAGTACTCAACGCGCTTATGCGGAAACTGTGCAGCGACGGCTTGTTGCTCGGCCTTGCCGACACAAAATATGGCGCTGGCATCATCCAACACGCGTCGCGAGCCTAGCAATGCGCCTGGAGCCTTGCCCCATTCCCAGCCTGTGGGCGCGTGCGCAAGGCGCGCGGTCATGATTTCATGGGGAACATCAAGATGACCGCCATGCAGCGTAATGACGTAAGGCAGACGGCGCAGGCGGGCGACAGTACGTATGATAGCGCCCATTCGTTTGCCCGTGTGTGCGTGCAGCAAAGCTAGGTCAGGCTCCTGCATCAGAGCCTGGAACAAAGACCAGGACAGCAGATTGCCGCCAGACTGATCGAAGGCCTTGATCTGGCTTGGAGCAAGACCCAGAAAAGGGTATTGATGTTTGAAGCGTCGCACACTCACCGACTGAATTTGTTCGGCTGGCGTGCTGTCTAACGCCTGACTGGTAAATACGGACACGTCAATATTCTGTTGTTGCTGGACGCGTGCCAGATTGAGAATACACGTTTCAGTTCCTCCCCAGGCGACTTGGGTGAATCGACGTGGACAG
>JBLHRT010000060.1:0-11703 GCA_047626255.1 Candidatus Azotimanducaceae bacterium | reverse complement strand
CATCTTGACTCAGAGATTCAGGATTTGTTGGCACAAGGGCACGTCGGTATCGGTGAACTGCTCAGTGCTCGCCATTTGGAAACTTCGCGCGAGATTATTCGCATAGCGCCCTGCCATTATGGCCCTGCGCGGCCTGACCCATTCGTCCCGATCGCTGACCCAAGCGTGTCTGGCCCTCGTCAGGTGATCGGTCGTGAGTATATTATTCACAGTCAGGGCAGGCCGATGATTGAGCTGACAGAAGCGTTTCCTGTCGCGGCTTACAAAGGATAGGGCTTCTAGTTAAGACGAGGCAGGTTTGCCTCGCCACATCACACGTCGTGAGTGCCATTATCCTGATAAATCTTATTTTATGACCTAAAGTGGTGAATCCGAGGGTGCGGGCGTTATGATACGCCATCCCATGAAACCGTTATCAGGAGCGACCCATGACGCGATCCACGTTGCCTAGTACTTCGTCTAGTAAGCCTCTGCCCACCCCCCTGCGGCTCAAAGGCGCCCCCGGATCTCCGTATACGCGTAAAATGTTGGCTTATCTGCGCTTTCGACAAATACCCTATGAATTGCTCATTGGCGATCAGGCTGATCAGCAGGGTTTGCCGACGGCCAAGGTCAACTTGCTGCCGACCTTCTACTTACCCGATGCCCAGGGTCAGACTCAGGCCGTTGTTGATTCGACACCTCTGATCCGACGTTTCGAATCAGCTTTTCGGGGCCGTGAGGCAATCCCAGCGAATCCAGCCCTAACGTTTCTCAACTATCTGATTGAAGACTACGCCGATGAATGGCTGACCAAGGCTATGTTTCACTATCGCTGGCATTACCAGGTCGATATCGACCAGGCGGCAGCCATATTGCCACGCTGGCGCGGTTTGCAGTTGAGCGATGAGGTGCTGCAAAAATCATCCCAGTATGTCGCCGACCGGCAAATATCTCGGCTTTACGTGGTGGGTTCCAACGCCGTCACCGCGCCGGTGATTGAGGCCAGCTATCAGCGTTTCCTCGCCATTTTTGATCGCCTGTTACAACGTCAAGCGTTTGTGTTGGGCGACCGCCCGTCATCAGCTGATTTCGCGATCTATGCGCAACTCACTCAGTTGGCGCGTTTTGACCCGACCCCCATGGCGATTTGCTTGCAGCAAGCGCCGCGCGTATTTGCATGGACAGATGTGGTTGATGACCTGTCAGGCCAAGCGGCTGAAGATGACGGTTGGATGTCTGTGGGTGCGGTTAAAGAGACGTTGGGTGAGTTACTGGCGGAAATCGGTCGGGTCTATACACCGGCGCTGCTGGCCAATGCTAAGGCGCTGGCCTCAGGCGAGAAGGAAATGAAAACCACCATTGATGACAAGCCTTGGGAGCAGCCAACCTTTGCCTACCAGGGCCGCTGTCTGCAGTGGATTCGCGAGGAATATCAATCTCTAGGGCCTCTCGATCAGCAGCAGGTAGATCTGGCGTTGGCGGGTACCGGGATTGAACCGCTATTGGCTAGTTGAATAGTTGAATAGGCTGATTGAAAAAGTCAGATGACGTCGAGAATTATTGGCAGCGCGGGTCTAGTCTGTGCATAGTGACTGCTAGCCTGCCTGTCACCATTGCCTAACAATCACGCTACTGTCAGCAGTCCAGACAGTAGCAAATATTGAGACAGGAAAATGCAAAAAATCAATAGCCTAGTAGGTTCCCAGTTCCATGCGCAAACTCTTTATCGATCCCTGCATCGATGGCTACGGGTGGTATTGATGGCCTGTATCATGTTCACAACGACTGTTCAGGCAGACACAGCGACGAACGAAACCGGAACGAGTGTCGACTCCTTAGGCACGCCTGCAGCACCGGTTCCAGCGCCGGAAGACATTATTAATTATCGACAATACAGTCCTGTCTATGCCAGTTCTGGCCAGCCTGCCCGCGAGCAGTTTGAGAGTATTGAAGCGGCTGGCTTTGAGCGCGTTATCTACATCGCTTTTTCGCATTACGATCGCGCTATTTCAGACGAAGACAAGCTCGTTAAGGGGCTGGGCATGAGATATCTGCATATTCCCGTTGATTTCGACAATCCCCAGGTAGACGAATTCGCAGCCTTCGCCACATACCTGCAAGCTGCGCCTAACAAGAAGACGTTGTTGCACTGTCAGGTGAATTATCGTGCCTCAGCTTTTAGCTTTCTCTACCGAGTGATTTACGAAGGGGTGTCCGTTGCCGAGGCCAAGGAGGATATGAATAGTGTCTGGCAGCCTGACGCTGTATGGCGAGATTTCATCTTTGACGTACTGCAAGAGCATGACATCTCGCCAGAGTGTGAGGTTTGTGACTGGGCGCCGCCTGCGCCGATGACTAGTCACTAACAGACATGCGCTCGGTATAATCCCAAGCTGATATCCGATTAATATCGATTCGGATCGCGTATTCTGATTCGACGCGCCCTAGTAACCATGTTGAGAGTTTTGAGGTCGGATCTATCTGATAACGATCCAGCATGGTTGCCAACATGGTGGCTGATGGCTCACGTAGCAGTGTCACCTCACCCTGTCCCCGAACACCGCGATAAGGTGGGGCGTTGACGCCAATCTCAAACGCCACCTTGTTGTTAGTCTGCAGCAGTTTGACGATGTGAGATTTTTCGTGGCTGACACACCACAGATAATTCTCAAAAAAACAAAACCACAACGAACAGACTAATGGAAAACCATTGGTGTCGTGGCAAGCCAGACGAATGGGAACCGTCGTATCTATCAAGAACGCGCGAACCTCTTGTGCTTGCCATTGGCTCGATTTAGTGACGGGGATGGTTGGCATGGATGGGCTCATGAAGCCTGATGTGTTGGAGGCAGTGCTGGATTGATTGTTTGACTCGCGAGTCCCGGGATCTCACAGAACTGATTGGTATCAATCTTGACGCTGCTGGCGCTGTTTCTATGCCCGCCAGCGCACCAAGATGGCATGACCATTGAATAAATACCGCTACCGCCTGCCATCAAGATGAGAATTTTCTCCGCTGAGGTAAAGCAGTAACGTTGTTTGTCTTCGCCTTTGTGATGCACGAAACCGGGTACTAACCTGGCCATAGCGGCAACTGAGTGCTGACACAACTCAAATAGTTGTTGAGCTATCTGATGCCGGTCAAGCCCTGCCTGCGCCAGTATATCGGCGTGTTCAGGGTTGAGCACAACCGTGGCCGAACCCCGCCCCAAAATAGCGTTGTTAGTTGCCATATTAGTCAGACCTATGGCTAGTATCTCTAACAGATGTTTGTGGTTTTCAGGGTCATCTGCATCGCCGCTGAAAATAACAGAATGCGGCGCTTCAGCGCCAATCACCGTCACGACACTGTCTTGGGGCTCAAAACCGAGACCTACGTGTAGAGGCGTAAACGGACTGTTTTCTTCGTCCTCGGCGAGGCAATAAGTAAATTTACCCGGATGGCCGAGCAATGCCATGTCAGACTCTCCCGGGCGCGCGCCACCGATGTTAATCATGGTCAAGCGCAGGGCGCGACCGATACTGGCATTAGCACGAAATCCTGGGCCCAGCGCGCCAAAACCCGATGCAATAGGACCGCAGTCATGCCGCGCGGGGCCATTAACAATAATGAGCGGTGCGGTACAGTGAGTCGTGGCTTGCATCTCCGTCAGATCAAATACCGGATCAATGACCGCTTTCACCGCAGCGATGACGACGGGCATATAGTCAGGCAAGCAGCCAGCCATCACGGCAGCCACGGCGACTTTCTCGACCGTTGCCATGCCGCCGGCAGGGCCCATGCTACCGAGCACCATATCTGCCTCGAGCGTTGAGGCCAGCACCATACGCGCGACTCTGGATGCTGTGGGGATTACCACGGGAAGGCCATCGGTGCAGCCCAGTTGATGTAGGTCTTCGAGAGCCGCGCTCTCGTCAATGGCGTTCAGAAAAGTCATGCTGTGCTCCGCTGGTGTCAGGCGCCGGACCTGCCGGCTAATGCCTCGAGAATCAATGGCACGGTTTGCCGGGCAATATCGCGCATATTATCGCGGCCAGTACCCGCCACCGGGTGAGGTAGTTTAATCCGAGGCACATCGGGCATGCCGAGAGAGTGCGCGACAAAGTCACCCTGTGGCCAAAAGTCTTTAGTGACCAGGACCACTGAAGGAACCCCCAATGTTGCTGCATTGATGCCGTCACGCACGGTGCCGGTAGTGCAGCTGCCTCAATGGCCGTAAGCGGTTATTAGCGCCTGGCACTCTGTTTTAATACTGTTGAGCATTTCGTCGCTGGCAGAAATGGATGCGTTGCCCTTGTTGTAGTGCACCACTTTGATGCCGGGTTCTTCGGCCTGCAACGCCTCGGCGATCAGATACAGAAAATTCTCTGAATCGGGGAAGCCATTGGCGAGCATCCCAACCGTCAGCTGATTGCTGCCTGCTAGTTCGATACCTAGCGTGTAAGGGGTCGTTGCCGTGCTGACGGCGGCCCGGGGATCAAGATATTCAATCATTTAAAACTCCAACAGTTATTAACACAGGGAGAGGGTGGTGGTCAGTATATCAATGAAATACAAGCAAGTGATGAGGTTTGTTGTTCATTGAGAGTCATGAAAGTCATGAAAGTCATGAAGGTCGATGGAAGTTGCTGCCCGTGTCAGGGTTCTCAGCCGAGTGGCGTTCTCGAGGCTAAACAGGTGTGGACCCGCGAGTCATCTTTGTTAGCCATCAGGGCTGGACACCATAATCTTTGTGCTACTCGTCATTGTGGGATAGTGTTAGATGTTCTCCAATTTTCTGCTCGAATTCTTTTCTCAAAAAGGTAGTTATGGCCCGCACTCTGAAAACCCCGACTCTGCTTGACGCCTTGATTCCCGTAATATTTCTGGTTTCCCTGTTGGCTTTGTCCGTGTATCTGTACGGCGATAACTCGTCCTATGGCGCCAATCAGATCGCCTTGATTCTATCGGCGGGCGTGGCTGCGCTAATCGGTGTTAAGAATGGTCACGGCTGGAAAACTATCGAGGCGGGCATTGTCAAAGGTATCTCCACCGCCTTGGGTGCGATTCTCATCTTGCTTGCCGTGGGCTCATTGATCGGCACTTGGATTTTGTCCGGTACCGTGCCCACGATGATTTACTACGGCCTGCAGATCATGCACCCGTCGTTTTTCTACGTCGCCGCCTGCCTGATCTGTATTCTGGTGTCTATCAGTATCGGTAGTTCCTGGACCACTGCGGGTACCATCGGCGTGGCGTTGATCGGCATCTCTCAGGGGCTGGGTTTGTCTTTGGAGATGACCGCCGGGGCGATTATCTCGGGTGCCTATTTCGGTGACAAAATGTCTCCCTTGTCGGACACGACGAATCTGGCACCGGCGGTGGCAGGCACTGAGCTGTTCACTCACATCCGCCATATGGCCTGGACTACCGCGCCGAGTATCTGTATCTCCCTACTACTATTTTTAATCATTGGTTTGAGCCAAGGCGGCAGCGAAGAAGCCATTAATCTCGATACCACACTGGTGATTCTCGATGAATATTTCTCAATCTCGGGCTGGGCCCTGCTGCCCCTGATCATTGTCTTGGGGATGGCGGCGCGTGGTTTGCCTGCGTTCCCGACGATCATGACCGGTGCCTTGGTAGGCGGCGTATTCGCCGCGGTGTTACAGCCCGAAGCCATCGCTCGATTTGTGGGTGAATCTGGCGGTGAGAGTGTCTGGATCGTGACCATTAATGCGGTTTGGCAGGCGCTGTTTAATGGCTTCGCCATCGACACACCGAACGCGGCAGTGAATGACTTGCTAACGCGCGGTGGGATGAGCAGCATGCTCAATACCGTCTGGCTCATTCTCTGCGCGTTGACGTTTGGCGCTGTGCTTGAGCACGCCGGCTTGCTGCAACGCCTGGTGATTGCGGCCCTGAGCATGGTGACCAGTACCGGCTCGTTAATCGTGACAGTGATCTGTACCTGTATCGGTATCAATATCGTCGCCGCGGACCAGTACATTGCCATTGTTCTCGCTGGCCGGATGTACAAGGCCGAGTTCAAGCGTCGCGACCTAGACCCGCGTAACCTGTCACGAACGCTGGAAGACTCAGCGACAATTACCTCACCGTTGATACCATGGAATACGTGCGGGGCTTATATGGCGGGTACGTTGGGTATCGCTACCCTGGCGTATCTACCGTTCTGCTTTTTCAACTTGATCAACCCTATTGTCGCAGCGGTCTACGGCATCTATGACATCAAGATTGAACGGCTACCGCCTGGCAGCGGAGAACTTCAAAATGCGGAGGCTTAAGTTGCCAGGTGCAGCTCTGCTATTATCCTGAAGGCTGTGCAGCCAACGCAATGAATCCGTCTGAGAGGGCCTGGCTCGCTTGCTCATTAGGCCGGCGAGGCTAACAACGTCTGCAGGCGCAGCAACGCCCCCTCCATGCTCGTGACAATAAACGGCTCGAACTTTTCGGGTTCAATACGCGTTTCCCAGACAAGGTGGCAGCCGTGGTCAGTCTCAGTGACGTGCATGCTGGCCCGGTGAAGGGTCAGGGGAATAGGGCTCTCGAAGCAGCTGTACTCAATGAGACGCTGGTCGTGGTCGAGCAGCAAAATCTCTTCTTTAATGGCGCCTGCACCGGGAAGCGAGAAGGCCCGCACCTTGCCGTCAAAGACGCAGGACTCTATGCCCGGTACCCAGTCGACTCGCTCGGGCTGACCCAGGATAGCCCACAATGCGGCAGCCTCAGCGTCAAATGATTGTTCCAAGCGTATAGCCATGTTGGTCTCCTAGCGTAGGTAGTCAATAGCGCACCCTTTGGCGGTGCTATTCAGCGGTGCGATCTAGTTTGTGATATCGGCCACGATAGCAAGGTTCGGGGGCCGCGGTAAAGTGCCTCTATGCTCGCGGCGTGGAACGCCATGTTCACGGCCGCCCGAGAAAGGCCTTGAGCTCCTTGGCGGCGGTGGCAGGTGTCGTCAAGCTGGTGAGTAGAAAGGGGCCGACACGCCGCACACCCATCCACGCTGCTATAAATGCACCAACTTGCATGGCGGTGGTCGCTATGCCGCCCGCTAGGCTCAGCCAGGCGAGAATGGGCTGGTCAGCCAACACAAAGAACCCCGTCAGCAATGCCAAGGGCGTGCCGACACTACCGGCGAGATGGAACATGATGCGTCGCCCAGCCGGCAGGCTGAGGTAGATGCCATAACGAAGCTTGAATCGTGGTTCGAAGTACCACAGGTAGACGTAGCTGTAACGCACGCCCAATAGTAGGCCAGCTATCACTTTCATCGACGGTTGCAAACTCAAGGCCAGTGCGCCCACAGCAATGATGCGTGGCCATAGATCCGGGTGGTTCAGGAACACAATCACCAACGTCAATAGCGCTAGTTCAAAGACGAAACCAACGGCGGCTGGAAGTTGCGGAAAGCCATTGCGCCGGTGCAATTTGTTGCTGACGCGATCCAGGTCAGCTTGCAATAACTGACGTTCAAGTTGTGGCATTAATTCAACACGGCGAACCAATGCCTGCCAGGGCCCCTTAGTATACGTATTCTGATCTAGTGCCAACTCAATCGTGAGCAGTTGGTCTTTTTCTGTGGGCGCTTGTTCTGTGGTTACTCGTTCAGTGGTCATAGTGGGTGCTCGCCTCGATAAAATGTATACGTGCTGGGTTAGCGAACAGATTAACCCGTCGTTGTGACCTGCAGGTAGAAAAAGGTATAACAGTGAGCTTATCTACTTGGAGAATGTGTTATGCGCCGAGCCGCCATTGTTTCACCCTTGAGAACCCCCGTGGGCAAGTTCCTCGGTGCTATGAAAGACATACCCGCCGGAGAATTGGCAGCCACAGTGATTAAAGCACTGGTCGCTCGCACGAATGTTGATGCTACGCGTATTGATGACGTTGTTTTCGCGCAGGGCTACGGTAATGGTGAGGCGCCCTGCATTGCGCGGTGGGCGGCGCTGGCGGCCGGTTTGCCTCTGTCAGTACCTGGCTATCAACTGGACCGCCGTTGCGGCAGTGGTTTGCAGGCGGTTATAGACGCGGCCATGATGGTGCAGACTGGTGCTGCCGACGTGGTGCTGGCCGGTGGCGTTGAGAGCATGAGTAATGTCGAGTACTACAGCACGGATATGCGTAGTGGCGCCCGTGCTGGCTCATCGGTGATGCATGATCGCTTGATGCGCGGTCGGGTGATGTCGCAACCGGTTGCGCGCTTTGGCGAAATCAGCGGCATGATCGAAACGGCTGAAAATTTGGCTCGGGATTACGATATCAATCGACAAGCGTGTGATGAGTACGCACTGATGAGTCATCAGCGGGCGGCGGCGGCCTGGCAGGCAGGCAAATTTGATGACGAGTTGGTGCCCGTCTCAATCCCTCAGCGTCGGGGCGAGGCTCTGGTGTTCGATCGTGATGAAGGATTTCGAGCAGACGCAACCATCGAAAGTCTCTCTGCCTTGCGACCTCTTGAAGGGGGTGTCGTCACCGCCGGAAATGCCAGTCAGCAAAACGACGCGGCGGCGGCCTGCTTGGTCGTCGCGGAAGACAAGTTGGAAGAGCTCGGCCTTGAGCCCATGGGCTGGCTGGTGGGTTGGGCTGCGGCTGGCTGTGATCCTTCACGCATGGGTATAGGGCCAGTACCTGCTGTCGAGCGCTTGTTCGCGCGCACGGGACTGGGCTGGAATGATATTGATCTGGTGGAGCTCAATGAAGCGTTTGCGCCGCAGGTGTTAGCTGTACTCAAAGGCTGGGGCTGGGATGATCGTGATCGGTTGAACGTCAATGGCTCGGGTATTTCCTTGGGTCATCCTATCGGGGCGACCGGCGGCAGAATTCTTGCCAACCTACTGCGCGAGTTGCAGCGCCGCGATGCACGCTATGGTCTTGAGACGATGTGTATTGGCGGCGGTCAGGGGCTGGCGGCGATCTTCGAGCGGGCTTGATAGCGCTGAGTTGATATAAGCTCAGCGCATAGTGAATATCGCGTTAATGCCCGGTTGTCTAAAAATAACTGCATAATTACTGGCTAATTCTTCAAACAATACTATTGTAATATTAACAAGGCTGATGATTAGGTATCAATAATTTTAGTGATTTGGCCATTGCTTGTTAGTTGAGTGAGAGTTGGTGAAGTGCTAGTGAAGTGCTAGTGAAGTGCTAGTGAAGTTGAAGTGTTAATGAAGTGTTAGTGAGTGAAGGCTGCGTTAGTGAAGGGTGTCCTCCGAAGCTACTCCAAGAATAGTCTCCCCTGTCATCAATGCGAAAAAGGAATAGTCGCTAGAGGTGATTACGATGACGATCTTTGAACATGTTCAAGGCCGCTATGAGAAAACGGCGCAAGAAGAGTTTTCTCTGCAGGAATATCTGCACATCTGCAAACAGGATGCGACGGCTTATGCCACCGCGGCAGAGCGTATGTTGCAGGCTATCGGCGAGCCGATCATGATTGATACCAGTACAGACCCGGTGCTCAGTCGTATTTTCTCCAACAAAGTGATTCGTCGTTATCCAGTGTTCAGCGAGTTTTATGGCATGGAAACTGCCATTGAGCAAATCGTTGCCTATCTGCGGCACGCGGCGCAAGGCCTTGAGGAGCGCAAGCAAATATTATATTTGTTGGGTCCTGTGGGCGGCGGCAAATCATCCTTAGCCGAAAAGCTCAAGAGCTTGGTCGAGACGCTACCTTTCTATGCACTGAAAGGCTCCCCTGTTAACGAGTCTCCATTGGCGCTGTTTAGCCCAGAGGAAGATGGTCCTATACTGCGCGAAGACTATGGCATTCCCGTGCGATATACGAAAACTATTTTGTCGCCCTGGGCGGTCAAGCGTTTGCATGAGTTTAATGGCGATATCGAGAAATTTCGTGTAGTGAAACGTTACCCCTCTATTCTTGACCAGATCGCCGTGGCTAAGACAGAGCCGGGCGATGAGAACAATCAGGATATTTCAGCTCTGGTTGGCAAGATCGATATTCGAAAACTCGAAGACTATGCCCAGGATGATGCGGATGCTTATAGCTACTCGGGCTCATTATGTAAGGCAAATCAGGGTCTCATGGAATTTGTGGAAATGTTTAAGGCACCATTAAAGGTGCTGCATCCGTTACTCACCGCTACTCAGGAAGGCAATTACAACGGTACAGAAAGTACAGGCGCCTTGCCTTTTGATGGAGTGATTCTGGCGCATTCGAATGAGTCAGAATGGCAAAATTTTCGTTCTAACAAGAATAATGAGGCGTTTTTAGATCGCGTCTACATTGTCAAAGTTCCTTATTGCCTGCGTGTCTCAGAAGAAATTAATATCTATGAGAAGCTGTTACAAAGTAGTGCGTTGGGTGATGCGCCCTGCGCCCCTGATACGCTGAAAATGTTGGCCCAATTCACGGTGCTGTCGCGCCTTAAGGAGCCTGAGAATTCCAGCGTCTACTCAAAAATGCGTGTCTATGATGGCGAGAATCTCAAGGATACCGACCCGAAGGCTAAGACCTTACAAGAGTATCAGGATAACGCCGGTGTCAATGAGGGGATGACAGGTTTGTCGACCCGTTTTGCCTACAAGATTCTGTCGAGGGTTTTTAACTTCGACAATGTTGAGATTGCAGCAAACCCGGTGCATCTCTTGTATGTTCTTGAACAGCAGATAGAGCAAGAGCAGTTCCCAGCTGAAGTTCAAGAGCGCTATCTCGGTTTCATCAAAGAATGTTTGGCGCCGCGCTACGTCGACTTTATCGGTAAGGAATTGCAGACTGCTTATCTCGAGTCGTATTCAGAGTACGGTCAGAATATCTTTGATCGGTATGTGACTTACGCCGATTTTTGGATACAGGATCAGGAATATCGTGATCCAGAGACTGGCGCAGTACTTGATCGTCCTGCCATCAATGAGGCGCTGGAGAAGATTGAAAAACCAGCAGGCATTAGCAACCCGAAAGACTTTCGAAATGAAATTGTCAACTTCGTGTTGCGGGCCCGCGCTAATAATAACGGGCTGAATCCGTCTTGGGTGAGCTACGAAAAATTGCGTGCGGTCATTGAGAAAAAGATGTTCTCCAACACTGAGGAACTACTGCCCGTCATTTCCTTCAATGCCAAAGCTTCGGCCAGCGACCAGCAAAAGCATAGTGACTTTGTTGGCAGAATGATCAAGCGTGGCTACACACAGAAGCAGGTGCGGTTGTTGTCAGAGTGGTATTTGCGTGTCAGGAAGTCTCACTAAGTGCCCTGATTGAATCAATGATTCACATAAGCCAGGATGGCAAATCATGAGTTACATTGTTGATCGACGCCTGAACGCCCGCAACAAAAGCACGGTGAACCGCCAGCGTTTTCTGCGCCGCTATCGGCAACAGATCAAACGCGCGGTGGATTCGGCCGTGAGTGATCGCAGCATCAAAGACATCGATCGTGGCGAGCAGGTGGGTCTGCCGCGTGAAGATATGAGTGAGCCCGTGTTCCGACATGGGCAAGGTGGTATACGCAATACAATATATCCAGGCAATAAGGAGTTCGCTGCCGGCGATCGGGTTGAACGACCGTCGGCGGGTAGTGGCGCTGGCGGCGGCAATGCGAGTCAGGATGGGGAGGGTGACGATGAATTCATTTTTCAGATTTCTCAGAATGAATTTCTCAATGTAATTTTTGATGAGCTGGCGTTACCAGACCTAGTGCGCAAGAGCTTGCAGGATATCGATGCCTATAAGCTCGTTCAGGCTGGCTTTTCTAACGAGGGAA
>JBLHRT010000059.1:0-11730 GCA_047626255.1 Candidatus Azotimanducaceae bacterium | reverse complement strand
AAACTTCAAGACGCACTGGCGCCTAGAGGTTGATGTCAGTTATTAGGTGATAACCGCGGGAAAATACAAATCGACTCTGGTTCCCTGCGCAGGACTACTGCTGATTAACATATGACCACCAGATTGTTTGACGAAGCCGTGTACCATGCTCAACCCAAGTCCAGGTCCTTGACCCATCTCGCGGGTGGTAAAAAAGGGCTCGACCGCCTGATCACGCACTTCCTCGGACATGCCGATACCCGTGTCGACCACCGATAGTTTCACATAAGTAGGGGCGTCGGAAGGAGTATCGGTAAGCGGTGACGTCTTAATGCTTGACTGCAGCGTCAGACTACCGCCATCCGGCATGGCCAACAGGGCGTTCATACTCAAGTTCAGTAGGCAGCCTTTAAGTTGATTACGGTCTATATGGATAGACGGTAGATTGACACAGGGTAAGATCTTTAGATCAACTGAGCTGTCCAGTTTTCCTCTCAATTCAGCGGGAAGCGTTAGTAACAAATGATTCGCATCAACGTTCATTGGCGCCAATTTCAGCTGCCTCGAGTATCCCAGTAACTGTAGGTTCAACTGCGCTGCGCGGGCGATCACTCTGAGTGCATCAGTTTGATAGGTGTGGTCTTTACCCTGAGTGGTTTCAATCAACTCGACATTCAACTGCAGTACCTGCAACATATTGTTGAATTCGTGCGCAACCCCTCCCGTCAGTCGTGCCACAGACCGCAGTCGCTCTACTTTAACAAGGCTGGCTTGAGCCTCGCGCCGCAAGGTCAGGTCCTGAGCATGAGCGACAAGTACCGATGACTGCCCCGAGTTGGCATGTTGTAGGGTTAACTCGACGGGATACTCGCTACCGTCCTTACGGCGATGGATTGACTCGCGCTTATGAACGCCTTGCTTGCCATCGCGAAGCACTATTTTTCTAGCATTCAAGGCCGCATAGTTCAGAGACGGGATCAGGTCAACAGGAGTGAGGTTGAGCAATTCCTTCATATCGTAGCCCAGATTCTTTCTGGCGGCACTGTTTACTGAGATGAACTTGTTTGTGCCCGAGTCGCAGACGTAGATCTCTGTTAGGGAATCTTCAACGACTTGGGAAAGCACAGTATTCATGCGTTCCGTTTCGACGCGTGCTGAGATGTCACGGGCAATCCCTTGCACGCCGCATATTTTCCCACCCATGGTTTTGCGAAAGCTGGCATTGGTCTCAATCGGGAAGATAGAGCCATCTTTGCGTATCATGTTTGCCTGATACCCGCGAACTGAACCACCACCTTCTTGCATGGCTTTAAGGAAGGCTTCCCTGGAATTTATCCCCAGGGCGTCTGGCGCATAATGGCTGGCCATGGGAGAGCCAACGATCTCATCCATGGAGAAACCGAACAGCTCGACCGCTGAGGGTGATATGTATTCAAGCAGGCCATCAAGGTTCGTCACGTAATATATATCACTGATGGTATCCAGCATCTGCTCGTAAGCCTGACGCACATTAACGTGTTCGAGCACGATTTGGCGCAAATACACAAGGCCGCCTGTCATCACTAAGCTGATGGTGAATAGGGCTAGTCAAACAAATATTGTGCATTCTTATTCTACAGCGTGCAATGGTGGGTAGGAGTCCAGTCCCTCGGCACGCCTCAAGGCGGGAACTGTGGTTCCAGCATGGGGCGGTCAGCACGTATCAAGCACCATAGGCCTGCCGCCACAAACACGAAAATAGTGCCCCTAGACCTAGCGGCGGTCAAGCCGAGGGTAGTGGCTATGAGAGGGACTATTCATTGCCATGTACAACTGCCTGTTGTCATTTTTATGTCGCTGGGTTTGGGGCCGGGGTATATTAGACATACTCACCAATAATCATTATATTCCTTATTTGTTTGTTACAGGCCATCTCTTGCGGATAGGTACGACACTTTTTTAGAACCTGGCGAAAGTGACCTGATCTAAGATAACCACTCATCATTTATTCAAAGAGAAGATTTATGGCGCCAATACCTCAAGGTGGAACAGTTGCAGTAACAGGTAGTGCGGGATTTATTGGCGGTTGGGTTGTACGCCAACTGTTGGATGAAGGCTATCGCGTGCGCGCGTGCGTTCGGGATACTTTTGATGAAGAGAAGGTCAGTTTTCTCAAGACTATGCCTGGCTATGCGTCTGGTCGTCTGACGCTGCACTCGGCAAACCTTGATGAAGATGGCTGCTTTGACGAGATATTCAAAGGCTGTCAGGGCGTCGCCCACTTGTCCCACGTCTCTAGTTATGACGACATGGACTATGTCAAGAAGGTCTGTGATCACGTTATCAAGAGCGTCAACCTGTCAGAAACAGTCAACCGTGTTGTGGTGACGTCAAGTATTGCGGCGGTTATGTCTGAGCAAGATATACAAGAGCTTGTGCGGCGGCCTGTGCTTTACGAGGACAGGTATCCGGATGAGCAAAACCCCAAACGCCAAGCGAATCGTGGCCAAGGCTATTCTATGGGCAAGGTTCTTGCTGAACGGGCTTTTGCAGACGCCGCTGAGGAAAGTGGACGCTGGGACGCTATCACCTGTTGTCCCGGTGACAACGTTGGGCCCATCCAGTCAGCACACCAAAAGAATTTTGGCCCCTGGCAGCATAACATTGAAACCATGCTGCTCGGTAAGTACTCACAGAACGTCATGGGTGCCTACCGCGCCTGGTACACCGTTGACGTGCGGGATGTCGCAGAAGCGCACATTCGCATACTTGAAAGCGTAAATGTGCAGAACGGTGAGCGCTTCATTGCCTGGTCAACAGAGACCCGCAATGTCGAAGACGTCTGCGCCAGTATCGATCGTCTTCTGCCTGAACTAGGTTTTGCAGGTGCAGAGCTCGTTGACCCATTGCCTGATAAGATAAAGGCAAAAGAGGCTGAATTCAGGGCCATATGGGGCGGCTGTGAACTTCGTAATGACCGCATCAGACAAACCCTCGATATGGACTTTCGTCCACTCGATGTGTCGATTCGCGATTGTGTGGAAACACTTATATCGGTGGGAAAAGTTGCGCCTGTAAGAAGGGTAGGGTTCCCTGATCGCTAAATATGCGGTTGCTTGAGCAGCAGTTAGTCACTGAGTACAAAGCAACCGTGGACTGGTAGTTTGTCGTGATCAGTTTGGCATCTTGCCTGTCAAACTTGACACTTGGTAAGGTCCCCAGCAGCTATGAGCGATCTATATCGTTTGATAATCCCGCGTTGGCACGTCATCTAAAATGATGGTTGACGTCAGGATGACCTGACGAAGCATTGGTCATTATCAGGTGTCTGAAAGCTCGCAACGCGACCTTATGGCTGTCGTACTCATCCGACCTGATTGCGACCTGAATTTCGTTTTAACACAGGTTCCCAAATCGGGGCCAAGGAATAGCTGGCAACAGATTGCAGCCCAGCGGTTTCCCGTCTAGTGAGGCGCCCTCCGTCGGCCAGTAATGAGGTGCCACCATTAATCACGCCTGCGGGGCTGCGGCGCATAGACGCTCAATGTTTGTACGAAAACCGTACCAATATGGCCTTGAACAAATGATGGTCTTCAACTCTAATACCGCGCTAGCGTTGGGGAATTTGTCTGCTGAAAGCAAGCAGCGTGGTTATATATTGGGCAGCGAGCGGGCATAGTAACGCAAGCGCTTACGTAGAGCTTGAGGCTATTTTCGTTGAAAATCATTGTTGCTGAAGATGACTGGCTGGTCAGCGATCTCGTTCGCGGGATGCTTGAAAAACAGGGTTACGCTGTTGCCTGTGCAGAGGATGGTGAGCAAGCGTTTGAGCTCATTCGTCAAGAAATACCGTTACTTATCATCTCAGACGTCTATATGCCTGGAATGGACGGTGAACGCCTGTTTGCAAAGGTTAGAGCCCTAGGAATTGAGTACAGCACCATCCCATTTATATTCCTTACCGGCGATGATGATGACTCGCGCTATGCGCAACGAATGATGAATGGGGCCGATGGCCACATCAGAAAACCATTCAGCTTCGATGTTCTGTCTGCTCACGTCACTGCATGCCTGGCCAATTCCAAGCGCCATGCAATGTTGCTCGAAAAGAAATTTGCCGACTACAGCGAGTTGATGCACAACGTAGGCACAAGCAACAGGCCGTTTAGCGAGCCGCATGCCCAAACTCAGCAAACCAAAGATGCAGCCCCCGATCAAAATGGGATGTCGGATAACGAGTTATTCCAACAACGTGCCTATATTCGATCGCTTATTGATAACTTGGAATACCAGCACAATCTGTTGCCCACCAATGAAGCTGACTTGGTGACTTCTTGGCTCGTGCTTTCAGTCGCGGAAGCACACCTCAGCGGCGTGCTGTTGTTTACCTCTGACCTGTATCACGCGGCACCTTCTGCCAAGACCACTATTAATTCGCGTATGAACCTGTTGGTTGACAAGAATATTCTCTGTAAACGCGCCATCGAAGCCGATGGCCGTCGCCAAAGTGTGCACTTGACCTACGATTTTTCCATGCGCTTTTTCACACAAATAGATCGTAGCATGGAAAGGCTGCGCGATTTTCTGATCTAACGCCAGAGTTAAGGACGGATAGCAGATTTTCAGTATCAGTTACTTCTGTTTTTGGCACATCATATGAACCTGTAGTTTGATTTTCAAATCGAAGCGCTTCTATAGGCGTCTATATAACGTCCTGTGATGCTAACAACATAGTTTTTGAATCATCACGTTATAGCTCACTGATGAACTTCGCGCTTGATCATAGAGCATAGGCTCAGAATAGGCACTTTTGAGATAAGCAGACGATGTCTCATGCTTGAATTATTCTTCATTCGCCACATTCCTCGTCAACACAGATCAGCTGCCTACCCTTCAACTGATCATCACGGCTGTAAAACGGGCCTGCTGGCCCATAGCTATATTCACGCCTGCCTTTGGTAGCTGATTTCACTTGCTTTGTGCATAAATCAGCCGACCGGGGTGCTGTATTCGTCTATTTCAGGCTAGACTGAACATAATGAGATACCTATTATTCCTGACCCTGCTATTTAGCATGTCTGCCATATCTGCCAGTCGTGGTGTCACCGTGACCCTCAAGAACAGCGAATCCGCTGGTGCCGCTGATGCGGGGCAAATGGAGCTTTACACCCACTCCTTCGCACTCGTGATAGGCATTGATGACTACCAGGCTGTTGGTTGGCCCAGGCTTTCCCAGGCAGTCAATGATGCGGAGAAGGTCGCTGCTGCATTACGTCAAAAAGGCTTTGAGGTGGCACTGCATAGAAACCTCAATAGCAATGACCTGGAAACGACACTAGAAGATTTCTTTATCGACAAGGGAGCAAACCCCGACGCCAGACTCTTTGTCTGGTATGCGGGTCATGGTCACACTGTTGGTGGTGAAGGCTACCTGATCCCCGCTGATGGTGTAAACACGTCCGATATGCGCCAGTTTAGACGTAAGTCTTTGTCCCTTCGACGCTTCGGTGACTTTATTCGCCTGGCTGATTCGAAACACGTCTACACGGTGTTTGATTCTTGTTTTGCGGGCACCGTATTTAACGTCGCTCGCTCATCAGCGCCACCTGCTATTACCCGTGTGACCGCTGAACCTGTTCGCCAGTTCCTTACCTCCGGTGATGCCGGCCAGCAAGTGTCTGACGATGGCGCTTTCGCTAGCCTGTTCGTTGAGGCGTTGATGGGCCGACGCCGGGCCGACCTGAATGCGGATGGCTATCTCACTGCTGAGGAGCTTGGTGGTTTTCTGACGACGGAAGTATCCAACATCAGTAATAATACTCAGGTGCCACGTCACGGTAAGTTACGCGATTCAAAATACAACCGAGGTGACTTTGTGTTTCTGGCATCACTGACAATGCCGCCGAGTATCCAGCGCGCTATTATTCCGAGTGCGCCAAGTAAATCGAATTTTTCACTGGACGCCATTACCCTCCAGGCTGATCAGGGAAAACAGGTTCGTGGTGCTTGGGCAAGCCAATTGCAGGAAATGAAAGATGCTCACCAGCAAGTGGAGACTCTCGATGGTGATTCAGGTGTATTATCACAACTGAAGATCAACGCCTGGATCATGTTTGCCGAGGCATTTGCCGAAGATAACCCCTACAGCACGGAAGATAACAGGCTGCGCAATCAGGCAGCAGAGCGTATCAACCAATTACAGCAACAGGATACGACCGCTGATCGATTCGCGCAGCCAGCGCCGGCTCCGATGATTGAAAGCGAGGAGTTCAGGGACGCGCAGCGTACGGCTCAACAAGGTGATCCTGTTGCTCAAACGAACCTTGGGGTCATGTATGAAATGGGCCAAGGCGTCACTCAAAATGAGCCGGAAGCGGTCGTCTGGTATCGAAAAGCAGCAGATCAAGGCTATGCCAAGGCGCAATATTATTTGGGCATTAATTATCGAGATGGCATAGGCGTTACCCAAAACAATACCGAAGCCATGAAGTGGTATCGCAAAGCAACGGATCAAGGCTATGCCCCCGCTCAACATAACCTTGCGTTTATGTACGAGAGTGGCAAAGGCGTCACACAAAACTATACCGAGGCGGTGAAATGGTATCGAAAAGCGGCAGATCAAGACTATGCCGAGGCACAAACGAACCTTGGCGTCATGTATGAAATGGGCCGCGGCGTCACTCAAGATGAAGCCGAAGCCGTTGCGTGGTATCGAAAAGCGGCAGATCATGGCTATGCGAAGGCTCAATACTTTCTGGGTATTAATTATGGAAGCGGCATAGGCGTCACTCAAAGCTACACAGAAGCCGAGAAATGGTATCGAAAGGCGACAGACCAAGAGTATGCCCAGGCCCAACATAATCTTGGCTTCATGTATGAAAAAGGCAACGGGGTCGCGCAAAGCGATTCAGACGCTGTCAATTGGTATCGAAAAGCAGCAGAGCAAGGCTATGCCCAGGCTCAAACGAATCTTGGCTTTATGTACGAGAAGGGCAAAGGCGTACCTCGAAGCAACATAGATGCCGTCAATTGGTATCGAAAAGCGGCAGATCAAGGATTTGCTAAGGCTCAGTTTTATTTGGGCATTAATTATCGAGACGGTCTGGGTGTCACTCAAAGCCACACAGAATCTGTGAAATGGTATCGAAAAGCGACCGATCAAGGTTATGCCGATGCTCAAACGAATCTTGGCTTCATGTACCAAACGGGCAAAGGCGTCAATCAAAGCGATACGGAAGCCGTCATGTGGTATCGAAAAGCGGCAGATCAAGGCGCTGCCGATGCTCAGATTAATCTTGGCGTCATGTATGAAACAGGCAAAGGGGTCAGCCAAGATGAGGAGGAAGCGGCGGAATGGTATCTAAGAGCCGCAGATCAAGGATCTGCGAAGGCTCAATATTATTTGGGCCTTAATTATCGAGATGGCAAGGGTCTACCAAAAAGCGATGTAGAAGCCGTCAATTGGTATCGAAAAGCAGCAAGTCAAGATTATCCCCAGGCGCAAACTAATCTTGGTTTCATGTACGAGGAAGGAAGAGGCGTCGATAAGGACGCGACCGAAGCTGTGAGGTGGTATCGAAGAGCCGCAGATCAAGGGTTTGCCAAGGCTCAATATTATCTGGGCATCAATTATCGGGACGGCATAGGCGTAAACCAAAGCAACTCTGAAGCGATGAAGTGGTACCAAAAAGCGGCAGATCAAGGCTACACGAACGCTCAGGAACACTTGGATAATATGTAACACTGGGCTGCACCACGAGAAACTTTTTACTTGTCGCCGCTATTAATCGTGGTGTTAGATTTTATGAGGGGCGGCGGACACAAAAACAAATGAAAACAAATGGGGTCAGGTTCATTTCCTACGCAAAACAAAGGCGATTGCCTTATGGGCAGGTTAGAGCCCCAATAAATAAATATGATAACGGCCTCGCCCTACTCAGAATAAAAATGACACCTGTTAACCGGCATGGTTCACCTTTCGAACCGGGTATTTGAATCCAGCTTGTGCGCCCGCAACCACTGCAAAGCACTAAAGAGGAGTCGTACCATGATTCTGCATATACCCCACGCTTCAACCTATATACCACCCGCCCTGCGCGCCGCTATTGTGCTGTCCGATGCGGACCTTGCCCGCGAACTGCTGGTCATGACTGATCACTATACTGACGAGTTGTTCATGCCGGCCGCGCAACCGGGTGATGCTATTATTCGAGCCACGGTCAGTCGTTTGGTGGTGGATATGGAGCGCTTCGTTATTGATGAGCAGGAGCCGATGGCGAGCCGTGGCATGGGTTGCTCGAGGCTGCGGTGCAGGCTTCACTGCAGCGTACGGGCAGTGCATTGGTGCTGGACTGTCACAGCTTCCCTGAAAAGACGCTGCCTTATGAGATGGACCAGTCGGCCAACAGGCCAGATATCTGCCTAGGCGCGGATGAATATCACACCTCTGATGGTTTGCTGGATCTGGCGCATGACGTGTTGGTCAGCAGTGGATATAGCGTGGCGGTGAACACCCCCTTTTCGGGTTGTCTTTTGCCTATGAGCAGCTATCAGAAGACTAAGCGGGTGCAGGAGTTGATGATTGAGGTGAATCGGGGATCTAGGGTCGAACCCCTCCAGTCTCAGCGCAAAGGATCGACACATACCGCTGCATAGCGAGGGTACAGGACCTAAAGCGGGAGTAAGCCCTGAGAGATTATGCCAGTCTATACTTGACTAATTTAGTAGGAATTGGGATAGTGGCCGCCTTCGCAACAACAGGTATTCCCATGCGTCTGACTACCAAGGGTCGCTACGCCGTTACATCTATGCTCGATCTAGCGCTCCACCAAGATGGTGGGCCCATCTCGTTGTCCCGTATTTCTGCCCGCCAGGATATTTCCCTATCCTATCTGGAACAGCTGTTCGCCCAGTTGCGGCGGCAGGGTCTGGTGCAAAGTGTACGTGGCCCCGGTGGCGGTTACCATCTGGGTAAGGACGCGGAGCTCATTAATATCGCTGCGGTGATTGAGGCGGTGAATGAAACCACCGATGCGACCCGTTGTCGGGGCGCCGGGGATTGCCAGAAAGGCGAAACCTGTCTTACCCATCATCTGTGGACTGATCTCAGTGATCAAATTCACAATTTTCTCGGCACGATTACCCTGGCCGACCTCGTTGAGCGACAGGAAGTCCGTGATATCGCTTGCCGACAGGGTAACCGCCTAGATAACGAGCAGCAAACTTCTGTCATTCACGTTAGCAACGTCAACGTATAGGTAAACCTATGTCTCAGCAACAAATCGACAATGCAATCGGCCGGGAATACGCCGCCGGCTTCGTTACGGATGTCGAGTCAGACACGCTCGCGCCTGGACTCGATGAAGATGTCATCCGATTTATTTCGGCCCAAAAAGACGAACCAGAGTGGTTGTTAGACTGGCGCCTGGAAGCCTACCGCGGCTGGCTGCAGATGGTCTCACCCGAGTGGGCGCAAGTGCACTATCCAGAATTGGATTTTTCCGCCATCTCTTATTACTCCCAGCCCAAGAGCATGGCCGACAGGCCCCAGAGCCTAGAGGAAGTCGATCCAGAATTGCTTCGCACCTATGAAAAGCTTGGCATACCGCTGCACGAGCAAGCAGTATTGGCGGGTGTTGCGGTCGACATCGTGTTTGACTCCGTCTCTGTAGGCACTACCTTTCGCGTCAAACTGGCCGAGGCCGGGGTGATTTTTTGCTCTATCTCCGAAGCCGTGCGCGAATATCCGGATCTGGTACGCAAGTATTTGGGTAGCGTCGTGCCGCGCAAAGATAACTTTTTTGCCGCACTCAACAGCGCAGTGTTCAGCGACGGCTCCTTTGTGTACATCCCTAAAGGCGTGCGGTGCCCGATGGAGCTGTCCACCTATTTCCGCATCAACGAAGCCAACACTGGCCAGTTTGAGCGTACCCTGATCATTGCCGATGAAGGCAGCCACGTCAGCTACCTGGAAGGCTGCACTGCGCCGATGCGCGATGAGAATCAATTGCACGCAGCGGTAGTCGAGTTAGTTGTTCTCGACGATGCCCAAATCAAGTATTCCACAGTGCAGAACTGGTATCCCGGCGACGCAGAGGGCAGGGGTGGCATCTACAATTTTGTGACCAAGCGTGCTGTCGCCCACCGCAATGCCAAAGTCTCCTGGACCCAGGTTGAAACCGGTTCAGCGATCACTTGGAAATACCCCAGCTGCATTTTGCGCGGCGACAACAGTGTCGGCGAATTCTACTCAGTGGCGCTGACCAACAATCTGCAGCAGGCCGACACCGGTACTAAGATGATTCACCTGGGCAAGAACACAACCTCGACAATTATTGCCAAAGGTATTTCCGCGGGCAAAAGTAGCAACGTCTATCGCGGCCTGGTGCGCATGAGTCCGAACGCCTCAGGCGCACGTAATTATACACAGTGTGATTCGCTGTTGATCGGTGACAAGTGTGCGGCCCACACCTTTCCGTATATCGAGTCCCGTAATCCGAGCGCCGTGATCGAGCACGAAGCCACCACCTCCAAAGTCAGTGATGACCAGTTGTATCTGTGCCAACAGCGCGGCCTCAACGCAGAAAAAGCGGTGTCAATGATCGTCAACGGCTTCTGCAAAGACGTGTTTAAGGAATTGCCAATGGAGTTTGCGGTGGAAGCCGGCAAGCTGCTGGAAGTGAGCCTGGAAGGCTCAGTCGGATAATATAAAACGCAGCTTTCGCGCTGCGCCAATGAGGAATAATGAGATGTTAAAGATTGATAACCTGCATGTCCGTGTCGATGGCAAGGATATTCTCAAAGGACTGAGCCTGCACGTCCGTGCCGGTGAAGTGCACGCTATTATGGGGCCTAACGGTTCTGGTAAGAGTACCCTCGGCCACATATTGGCGGGGCGCCCCGGTTATACCGTGACCGCGGGTACAGTAGAATTTATGGGCCAGGATATATTTGCCCTTGAAACCGAAGAGCGCGCCCATCTGGGCCTGTTCTTGGCCTATCAGTACCCGGTGGAAATTCCCGGTGTCAGCAATATGGAGTTTCTTAAGGCAGCCGTGGATACCGTGCGTGAGAAACGCGGCGAGCCGGCGTTGGATACGGTAAGTTTTATGAAGCTGGCGCGAGAAACCTGCAAGCAGGTGGATCTCGACCAGGCTTTTCTCAAGCGTGGTGTCAATGAAGGTTTTTCTGGCGGAGAAAAGAAGCGCAACGAGTTGATGCAAATGATGATGCTGCAACCGCGTCTGGCCATTATGGATGAGACCGATAGTGGCCTGGATATTGACGCACTACAGGTGGTTGCCACGGGTGTTAACAATATGCGCAGCAGCGATCGCTCCTTCATTCTGGTGACTCACTACCAGCGCCTGCTTGACTATATAGAGCCCGATTTTGTCCATGTCCTGGCGGCTGGTCGCATTGTTAAATCTGGCGACAAATCCTTGGCGCTGGAACTCGAAGACAAGGGCTATGCGTGGCTCGAGGACGAGGTTGCCTGATGCCGGATTTAATGCACCACATCCTTGATGCCGCCAGTGTGGCGGCGCCACAGTGGCTCAGCGAGCGGCAAACCGCAGGTCGCAAGGCCTGGTCTGCCAGTGTCCTGCCAACCCGTAAAACTGAAGCCTGGAAATACACCAGTCTGCACCCGCTCAATGGTGACTTTGCCGTCGCCGAGCCCAATGTTGCCAGCAAGGACGAGCTGGGGTTTGAACATCCCGCTCTGGGTGGCAGCAAACTGGTGTTTGTCGACGGTTACCTGCGTGCCGATTT
>JBLHRT010000058.1:0-11741 GCA_047626255.1 Candidatus Azotimanducaceae bacterium | reverse complement strand
CAGACGATTAATCAGCTGATCATTGATTTGCACCCGCGAGCCCTCCACAACCAGTATCACCATCACTGCTAACGCAAATAAGCGCTCACGGTTGCCATCGTCATGACTTCCTACCTTTCTTTTTCCCAGCTTGCGGTTTAGGTGCCCCGGGCTCTTGGTCAACGCCAGCCGTCACTGCCGCGATTTTATCGACCATGGTCGACAGGCAACCCAGCGATATCAGATGACAATAAATCCAGGCCAACTCACCAGACTTAAAAAACTCAAGGGCGACCGCATCATCCAAGGCTAACAGTTTTTTCTCATCCACCACCAGCAACCCGGCAAGACCAAATTGCTGACCATCGTTAAGGTCAACCCGGGCATTGAGTGTCACCAGCAGATCGAGCGCAGTTAAGCGCTTAAGAAAAACCTCCGTGCGTAGATACTGAGTTTGATAATCTTCCAGAAATTTCATTGCCTGCTGCAACGTCGGTGTTGGCTCATCATCCACAAACAACGGCTCACCCTCGTCGTGACTAAAACCCGGAAAGCCCTCGTCAATGCAAACGACTCTTTGATCAGTGTTACCTGTTTCAGCCAGCACAAAGGGATAGCGGCGCACGAACGCCGGGATATAACGCGCACTCCAGCTACCATCGTCAGCCACAAACAAGTTTTCCCCATCACGCACACCCAACAGCGCCACCGGGACCACGCCCTCACCCACCTTGGCAAAAACGATGGGGTACTCCTTGGCCGCCTCGGAGAATTCAACACCCGCTAGAATCACCGAGTTGGTTGCACGGGCAAAACCAAAATCGCCAGCAACGGCTTTCATCCTCAGGTCTTTGTGCGCAATCTTGTTCAAAGCGACAGGTTTGTCGTAAAAGAGTAAGTCAGTCATAGGCTGGGTAATCACCTTATTGTTACTAAGAATTGTTGCCGATAATTGTTACAAATAGTTCAGCGGATAGCACCTAGAACGCCTTAAGCGATCAGGCCTGTGCTGCTTATCACGCTGTCGGCTCACCGTGCTCAAACAAATGCACCGTCGTCGTCGGGAAGGCACACTCGGCGCCATGCTTCTCAATAATGCTAAGCACCTGCAACAGCACTCGCTCCTTCACCCCGTGATACTCCACCCAGTCGGTTGTGCGGGTAAACGTATAGATGAAGAAATTCAGTGACGACGCCCCGAACTCGTTGAAATTAACAATCATAGTGCGATTTTGATCGATCTCTTCGTGGTTCGCCAACATCTCACGAACTTCATCGACGATCACTTTGACCAGGCTAGCATCATCGTAGCGCACGCCGAAGGTTTCATAGATCTGGCGATTCTGCATCCTACTCGGATTCTCTAGGGCAATATTCGCGAACACCGAATTCGGCACATACAAAGGACGACGATCAAAAGTCCTGATCACGGTCAGACGCCAACCGATATGCTCCACCGTCCCCTCAATCTGACGGTCAGGGCTGCGAACCCAGTCGCCCACCACAAAGGGGCGATCGAGATAAACCATTAAACCACCAAAAAAATTGGCCAGCAGATCTTTTGCAGCAAAACCCACCGCGATACCACCGACACCGCCAAAGGCCATGATGCCCGAAACACTCACACCCAGAGTCTGCAGTACGGACAAGATCGCAGTGACGATCACTGACGCCCGCAGCAACTTACCAATAGCCGTCGCCGTGGTGGCATCGACACCATTGGTGATAAAGCCGCGTTCACACTCCTGCACAAACCGGAACAAGAACAACGCCAGCACCGCCACCACGGCCACATAACGCGCCGGCTGCACAATCGCCCCGAACCCCGTCACCGCCTCAGTGGAAACAATCTCTGCGGCCCAGCTAATGCCCAGCACCCAGATCATCAGTTTAAGCGGCTGCCGAATCGCATTAACCAGCCCGTCATCCCACACAGTGGCGGTCACCGCAGCTTTCAGAGCGAGGTGCTCAAGCACACGGCGAGCCACGAAATTGAAAACCATGGTACCCAGCACCACCAAAAATACAGTGATGACCACAGGATCAGTCAACCAACCCCAGATGCCAACAGTAAGCTGGTCAATATCGTAGTCGTTCATATCGGGCATCTTTGCTCGGTTCCTATGTTTACGTTAATTGTTCGCGTTAACTGCTCGCGCTCACTGCCTATGCTGACGACTCAGGTAAATTCTTTGCGCCCACTGCCTACGTTAACTGCTCGCGTTAACTGTTCAAATCAACGACCTGGATCCGACCCCGAATATTATAGGTGAATTTTCGGCTTCCTTGCACTCCGACCCCTGGTTACACAGAATCAACCCCACCTCCCGCAACCTCCTACCGTCAAGCCAGCCTCCGGCAGTGATCGCGGCCATCGGCTCAACCACAGTGGGTTGTTATTCCAAGCCACCTGTATATAATTCCAGTAACTGTATAAAAAGACAGCCCCAAACCAATGGTGAGTGTGACTATGAGTAAAACAGCTTCTGATTCGCCCCTGAAGGCATCCCCCGCTAAACTGACGCCGCGGCAAGCAGAGGTACTTGAGTTCATCAAATCGTATCTTGATGAGACAGGCTATCCACCGACACGCGCCGATATCGCCCGACAATTAGGCTTCAAGAGCGCCAACGCCTCAGAAGAGCACCTCAAGGCACTCGCTAGAAAAGGCGCCATCGAGATGATCCCTGGCACCTCACGTGGCATCAAGCTGCCAGAGACCCTAGGCATCCCCATCGTCGGTCGAGTGGCCGCCGGTAATCCCATACTAGCCCAGGAACATATCGAAGATTATTGCGCGTTACCCCCTAGCTTTTTCCGCCCCGAGGCCGACTACCTGCTCACCGTACAAGGCGACAGCATGATTGAAATCGGCATACTCGACGGTGATCTACTCGCCGTGCACCGCACCACAGATGTCAACAACGGCGACATCGTCGTCGCCCGAGTTGAAAATGAAGTCACCGTCAAACGCTTGCAAAAAAACCGCAGCAAGCACCTCATCACCCTGCTCCCAGAAAACGCCGACTTCTCACCCATCGAAGTTGACCTACGCGAACAAAATTTCGCCATCGAAGGCATCATGGTCGGCGTTATCCGCCATTAGGGGGTAGTGACGGGGTCAGAATTTAGAGACCAGAGGTCGGAGTACACAATTAATGCACTCCGACCCCTTCCGCGTTCTTAAGACGCTTCTGTTTTCGCCTTTGGTTTGGCTTTGGCCTTGACCTTGGTTTTTGCCTTGGCCTTAGCTTTCGTCTTAGCTTTCGCTTTCGCCTTCGGCTTCTTCACAAGCGCCGCTTCCTCCGCCCATTGACCATCAACGAAATCAGCGCGCCAGCCCGTAGGCTTGTCGTCCTTTTCGGTCATCAGATAGTGCTCTTTAGTCTTCCGACCAAACTTAATCAAACTACGATTACCATCAGGATCCTTCAATGGCGCACGCATCAAAAACGCATACTTAGGATCAATCTCATTCTGATGCGATATCAACTCATCCAAAAAAGGCGCCCGCGTCTCGCGGTTCTTCGGAAACTGACTCGCCGCCAAGAAGATACCCGCCGCACCATCTCGCAGCACATAGGTATCGTCAACCTTCACACATTGCAGCTCTGGCATCGCCACAGGATCCATCTTCGGCGGCGCCGCCTCACCGTTACGTAAAAGCTTGCGCGTGTTCTTACAATCATCACTCGTACAGCCAAAGTACTTACCAAAACGCCCCGTCTTGAGTTGCATCTCAGCACCGCACTTATCACAGTCCAACAAAGGACCGTCGTAACCCTTGATCTTGAACTGACCGCGCTCGATTTCCGCCCCATCACAATCCGGATTATTGCCGCAAATATGCAACTTGCGTTCAATATCAATCAGATAGCTGTCCATGGCCGTCTTGCAGAGAGGGCAGCGATGCTTGGTAAGCAACAGTCGTGACTCCGCCTCGTCATCGTCATTGGCGCTAACCGCCTCGTCACCCGACGTCAGGTTGAGAGTGCTCTTGCAACGCTCCTTGGGTGGCAGGTTATAGCCAGAACAACCCAAAAATACCCCGGTGCTGGCGGTACGAATCTGCATCTTACGACCACATTGCGGACATTCAATATCCGTCATCGTTGGCTCGTTAGCACGCATGCCGCCCGTCTCACTGCCGGCCTTTTCTAGCTTGCCGGCGAAGTCCCCATAGAACTCATTGAGTACGCTTTTCCACTCAAGCTTGCCGTTAGAGACACTGTCGAGCTTTTGCTCCAGCTCTGCCGTGAAACCGTAGTCGAGCAGGTTGGGGAAATTCTCAACCAGCCGATCGGTCACTACGTCACCAATTTTTTCCGCATAAAAACGCTTATTTTCCAGTTTTACATAGCCACGATCTTGAATCGTCGTGATGATCGCCGCGTAAGTCGACGGTCGACCGATGCCTTTCTTCTCCATTTCCTTAACCAAACTCGCCTCGCCATAGCGCGCCGGCGGCTTAGTAAAATGCTGCACTGGCAACAACTCAGCCAACGTCAACACCTGACCAACATCATAATCTGGCAGAGGCGGTTCTTCGTCTTTACGACCGGCAGGTGCCTGCACGAGGGTATAGCCGTCAAAGCGCAGAATACGTCCACGGATACGTAGCTCAAGCTCAGCGGCACTCACCACGACCGCCGTACTGGTGTATTCAGCATTGGGCATCTGGCAGGCCACGAACTGGCGCCAAATCAACTCATATAACCGCTCAGCATCGCGCTCCATACCAGCAATCGATGAGGTTTTTACTGTGACATCAGAGGGCCGTATAGCCTCGTGCGCTTCCTGGGCACCATCTTTGCTGCTGTAAACCCGAGGCTCTTCCGGCACGTATTTCGCACCATACTCTGACCCAACAAATTCACGGCAGCCGTTCACCGCGTCGTTACTCAAATTGGTGGAATCCGTACGCATGTAGGTAATGTAGCCCGCTTCATATAGGCGCTGAGCCAGCATCATGGTTTTCTTCACACCAAAGCCAAGACGCGTACTCGCCGCCTGTTGCAGGGTGGAGGTAATAAAAGGCGCCGTGGGTCGTGTCTGAGTCGGCTTGTCTTCACGGCTCTTGACAACAAAACTGGCGCCTTGCAGACGCTGCAGAGCGTCGTCAGACTGCTCCTTGTTAATCGGTCGGAAGCCCTTGCCGCCATCTTTTGTCACGTCGAATTTGATCAGGTCGTTCTCACCACCCGCTTCGTGCAAGTTCGCGAACACCTCCCAGTATTCCTCAGGAATAAACGCGCGAATTTCCCGCTCACGCTCTACCAGTAAACGTACGGCTACCGATTGAACACGCCCCGCTGACAGACCCCGAGCAATCTTCGCCCACAAGAGTGGTGAGACCATAAAACCCACAACCCTGTCCAAAAAGCGCCGCGCCTGCTGCGCATTGACCCGCGCCATATTGACCTCACCAGGATGCTCGAAGGCTTCCTGGATCGCTTTTTTGGTAATCTCGTTAAATACCACGCGACGATAGCGACTGTCATCGCCACCAATCACCTCACGCAGGTGCCAGGCAATAGCTTCTCCTTCGCGGTCAAGGTCAGTCGCGAGGAATATCTGGTCTGCATCCTTGGCTAATCGCCGTAATTCGCTGACCACTTTTTCTTTGTCAGGCAGCGTTTGGTAGTTCGCCTCCCAGTTATTCTCAGGATCAACGCCCATACGGGTGATCAACTGGGTGCGGGCTTTCTTCTTCTTATAAGCCTCTTTCTTATCGGCGGGAACCTTGCGGGTCTTCGCCGCTTCAGCAGCGCGCGCCTTAGGGTCCACAACCCGAGAGGCGCCGGTGGGCAAATCGCGGATATGGCCCACACTCGACTTAACAATAAAGTCGTTCCCGAGATATTTATTAATCGTCTTGGCCTTAGCCGGCGACTCAACAATGACTAGCGACTTTCCCATACTTTCCTATTTACCTGCCAACAACGTGGCGCAAAACAGTGATATTAAAAGAGTGACATAAAACAGCGACGTTGAAAGGGCGCTATATATAGTGTGTTAACTGGCGAAGGTCAACCCAGACGCTCTTTGAAACCTTTGAAAACCATTCGAAATCGGTCCGCCCCCCCGGCCAAGCCGACTCCTTCTTAGCTTAGCCGACAATCCCGAGCCCTTGTCAACCCACAGTTTCCGGACGGTGGACAATACGACCTCATTCGCCAGCGTTCGAGGCCAGCGGTAGCGCGGCACAATCTCTTAAAAAATCAAGGAGTTTAGTCAATCCTTGCGTGTCTGCACGCTCCCGCCAATAGATCGAAATAATAAATTTTTGCTCCTCCACACGAATCACATCGTCAGGCAGGCCACCGATGCCACCCATCAGATACTGACTCAGGACCGGCGGCAGGTCCGCAAGCCGGGTATCTTGCCACTGCCAGCCAGGTGGCAGGCCCTCAACATCAGCACTTTGCTGACGAATCAACGCCCAAGCAATTTCCGGGCGCTGGCGCCAACTGTCAGGTCGCGGCCGGAAGCGGCGATAAGCCACCACAGGCATAACCCGCTCCAGCGGCTTACCGGTATTACTCAGATATTGCTCAGGATCAGGATCGGGGTCATCAATGCGGGTCAGCGCCACACTCACCCCCGCGTCCATAGCCGCTTTGCGCATCGCAATTTGCTGCTTCTGGCGCTTCGACGGCAGGAGCGACAGAATCGGCCCGATAATGACTAAAAGAATGATAATAATGATGACATAAGCCATGATCGTGGTTGCCTGTGATAAAAAGACATGCGACTGACATCGCGTTGCTGTTGAGGTCGGTTAGTTTACTGTGTAAATTCGCCTCACAGGTCCATTCAATTACCTATTTAGTCAATCTCTTCAATAACTATTCAATAAGGAATCTTCCATGGGCGAGTACAAGCATATTCTAGTTGCAGTCGATCTGACGGAAGAATCACTACAGGTGACCAAGCGCGCCTGTGCACTCAAACATGCATTTCAGGCCAAATTGAGCTGTGTGCATGTTATCGAGCCCCTAAGTCTGGCCTACGGGGGTGATATCCCCATGGATTTGTCGACAATCCAGGAGCAGATTCAGGAAACCGCGAAACATCATCTGGCAGACTTTGCCAGCACGCTATCGATACCCACCGAAGACCAACACTTGATCTTCGGCCGGCCAGAAACAGAAATACATGCGTTGGCCGAGCAAACCGGCGCCGACCTCATCGTGGTCGGCAGTCACGGTCGCACAGGCCTCGCCCTATTGCTGGGCTCAACCGCCAACGGGGTGCTGCACGGCGCCTCCTGCGATGTACTCGCTGTGCGCGTCGGTACGTAGCATCAGCCACAGGTTATTGTTGTGTTGATATTTGCGCCACTGAGTCAAACGGGTCACCGCCCATCTGCAGTATTCATCTCGCTGTTCACGGGACTCTGCCTTGTGGTATTGCTGTGCCTGCCAGCCCAGGCAGTGGCGCAGACCGCCACCGCAGACTCGCTCGACACGGCCAACCTGTATACTCAAAGGCGACAATACCGGTCAGCCATCGCTGCGATCAAAGCTCGCCAGAATAAAAAGTATGCCAGCCTCGCCGAGGACCTCAAGACCTATCCCCTGTACCCCTATCTTGACTATACCTACAAAATTTATAACCTGTCACGCCAGAAGGGCGTACAAATTCAAGCATTTATCGACCAATGGCCAGATACCCCCCTCGCCAACCAGCTGCGGCAAAACTGGCTCTATGTCTTGGCCAAACGCAATCACTGGGAAGAATTTCTCACCTTTCATGACCCTGAGCAATCCACTCGCATCAACGCCTGCTTTTATGCCCACGCTCTTTACAAAGTCAACCAGCAAGACCTAGCATTTGCCGAGGCACGCACGCTATGGCTGGTCAACAAGTCACAGCCCGACGAATGTGATCTCATTTTTAATGTCTGGCGCAGTGCCGGCTTACTGACCGATGACCTTGCCTGGCAGCGCTTCGGCATGGCCATGGACAGTGATGTCACGAGCCTGGCCAGCTATCTATTACGTTTTGTAGACAAGGCCGACAAGTCCCTCGCCAACCAGTACCAACGCGCTCGACGCGATCCAGCCAGCGTCTTGCGGGCCAGCTTATTGGTTCCGGACACTCGCAAGGTACGTCAGGTAGTGGACTATGGCATTCGGCGCCTGGCCCGCAAAGACGCCAGCACAGCCCTTATCGCCTTGCAGCGCTATGAGCAAACCCATGAATTTACGTCACAAGCATTGCAAAGCCTGTACGCCTACGTGGGCATTCGGCTGAGCCGCGACGGTGATCCAGACGGCGTCTTAGACCGCTTGCATGTGACGCTGACAGGGCAAACTGATCTGCTAGAAGCCCGGACTCGAATGGCACTGCAGCAGCTAGACTGGGGCCAAGCCCTCGTCATGATCAATTTGCTGGAAGCCACTAGCCAGCAACAGCCACGCTGGCAGTACTGGAAAGCCCGCATCCTAGCCGGCTCATCCAACCCCCTCGACCAAAAAGCCGCGACAACAATCTATCGTGAGATCGCCAAACAGCGCGATTTCTATGGATTTCTGGCCGCTGATATTCTCAAGCAGCCGTACAACTACGAAGACGAACCCGCCAGCATCAGCCGCGAGGAGATCCTGGCGCTGGAAGCAACCCCTGGCATTCAGCGGGCGTCGGAGTTGTTTGCCCTGCAAGAGTTGACTCGCGCGAGGCGTGAGTGGCGCTTCACCACGCGCGATTTCTCGGTGCGCGAACGCCAAATCGCCGCCCGGGTGAGCGATGGATGGGGCCAGTATAATCAGGCGATAAGAGCCATGATCGACGCCCGGGCCTGGGATGATCTGGACATCCGCTTTCCGCTGGCGTTTTTTGAGAGCTTTATCAACAGCTCCCGCGTTGCCGTCATATCACCACAATGGTCCATCGCCATCGCTCGTCAGGAAAGCGCCTTTATGACCGATGCGCGCTCTGGAGCCGGCGCCATGGGGCTGATGCAACTGATGCCAGCCACGGCCAAGCAGACAGCGCGCCGGCACGGCGTCAAGTATTCCGCGCCCATTGATCTCATTGACCCCTACAAAAACATCAAACTGGGCACCGCCTATCTGGGCAACATGTTTCGACGCTTCAGCAACAACCGCATTCTTGCCTCGGCTGCCTACAATGCCGGACCCACTCGGGTAAAACGCTGGTTGAATCCCGCACTGCCACTGGATGTCTGGATTGAGACCATCCCCTTCAAAGAGACGCGCAACTATGTGCAGAACGTCTTGATGTTTGCGAGCATCTACTCACGGCGGCTAAATCTTGATCAGCCTTTGATCTACCCTAACGAGTGGAAAGATTTTTCGCAGCCCACGATCACCCAAGACGTGCCTGTCGGGCTGCTCGATAAGAGCTGAGCCATCCCCTGTCACCGTTAACGCAAACTTACGTCAATATTCTGCACTCCCTGTTAATTCAACTATGCTTAACGGGCAGGTGGAGACCTGAAATCTATAATTGAGATGATGATACATGCCCGTGACTACCCCATCAGAGCTAGAAGGCGTCGATCCAGACTGGTCACAGGTCCGCGAGACTGTCCTGATGCTTTACCTTTCTGCCGCGCAAATTGAAGCGGCGATGCATGAGGGTGGCCAATCTGTACACCGCTTGACCCACTCCTTTGAAACCATATCAACGGCCTCCAACCAGCTCAGCCAAGTACTCTCAAACTCAGAGAGGGCCTCACCGACCACAACCTCGCCTGTCGCCCAAGAAGCCGTGACGATGATCAATAACGAAATCCAGAACTCAGTAGTCGCGTTCCAGTTTCATGACCGCATTAGCCAACGACTGCACAATGTCACCACCGCCTTACATAGCTTGTCAGACCTGATCAACTCCATCGAGCGCACGGGCAGCCAGAATGAATGGCAGCTGCTGCAAAACACCATCAAGCAGAGTTACACGATGGAGTCAGAACGCCTGATGTTTGAACACATTATGCTCGGCGCCAGTGTCGAAGATGCGCTGGCAATCTACCGCCACAACTTTGATGACCTGCCAGAAACGGACGACTCTGACGATGACATTGAGCTCTTCTGACATAATAGTATCACCCGCACCTGTGTTGTTAACACGCCAACCGATCTTCGATCGTGACACCGACATCTTCGCCTAAGAGTTATTATTTCGCGAAATATATCGCAACAGCGCCACAGCCGAAGTGCTCATCAACGCCTTCACTACTTGAACACGAATGGCCTGGTGGGTAGCCATCAAGTCTACGTCAACGTGACCCGCAACATGATTGGCCACGCCTTACCGTTCGACAAGTCTCGCTTGGTCATTGAAGTGTTTGAAGATATCGTCATTGACGACGACGTGGTGACTCTCATCAAAGCACTGGCTGACGAAGGCTATACCATTGCTCTCAATGACTTTAAACTTAAAGCCGGCGCCGCGCGCCGGCTATTGCTCGCGAATATCGTTAAACTCGACGTTATTGCCCTTGAACGCCCCACACAGCGCCAGCATTACCTGGCAACTCCAGTCAGCGATCGTCTGACCTAGCCGCACATCTGCGCTATACTGCCCGCTAGTTTTATTAGCCCGGTGTCATCTCCATTCTATGAATAGTCCATCTAGTCACAGCACGTCGATTGACAGTACCAGCCCTGAGCCCTTAATTGATATCGGTGCGAACCTCACCCACGAGTGTTTTATCCGGGATATTCCTGCCGTCGTTAGTCGGGCTAAAGCCGCCGGTCTGGTGCAGATCATGGTCACGGGCGCATCCCTGCAAGGCAGTCAGCAAGCCGCGCAATTAGCCCAACAGCACCCTGGCTATTTGTGGGCTTCGGCCGGCATACATCCGCATCACGCGGACGAAGCTGACGCCGCCGCCATGTTGATGATCAAGCAACTGCTAAGCCAGCCAGAGGTGAAGGCGGTGGGTGAAACCGGACTAGATTTCTTCCGTGACTTATGCCCGCGCGCGCAACAAATCAAGACCTTTGAAGCCCATATTGAGCTGGCCATTGAGTTGCAGAAACCCATGTTCTTGCACGAGCGTGATGCCAGCAAAGCCTTTATCGAAGTCTTGTCGCCCTACCGTGACCAACTACCGAAAGTTGTGGTCCACTGCTTCACAGGTGAGGCCACGGCCCTGCACAGCTATATTGATATGGACTGCCACATCGGCATCACCGGCTGGCTGTGTGATGAGCGCCGGGGCACGCATCTCATACCGCTGATTGCCGACATTCCCGATAACCGGCTTATGATCGAGACTGACGCGCCCTACCTGATGCCACGCAATATTCGCCCAAAACCCAACAATCGGCATAATCAGCCACATTTCCTCTCCTATGTTTGCCAAGCCGTCGCTGATGCGCGTAGTGTTGATTACGCCACCGTGGCAGCCATGACCACGGCCAACGCGGTAGAGTTCTACCACCTGTGAACACACCAGTAAAAATCACCTTGTACACCACACTGGGTTGTCATTTGTGCGAACTGGCCTTACATTTGCTTCAACAAGCACAGCAGGCTCAGGGCCTCGAACTGCAGATTGTCGAGGTGGAAATTGCTGACGATGACGAACTGATGGAGCGCTATGGCATTCGCATTCCTGTGCTCCGTGTCGCTAATGCGGAGCTCGGCTGGCCCTTTGATGATGAAGGTCTGGGGCATTTTCTTGGTAATATAAGCGCATAGCCTTCGCTCAAGAACCCGTCAGCACACCGGCACTCGCGCCAGCCAACAACCAAACAACCCCATCAGGATACTTATCATGCAAGCAG
>JBLHRT010000057.1:0-11745 GCA_047626255.1 Candidatus Azotimanducaceae bacterium | reverse complement strand
GGAATGCTACAGGGTTAGCTGACATCAACGTGCCGTTAAGTTCCTTAAAGTTCTTAACATAGCGCTCGATGATCGTCTCATAAGTGGTTCGACCAGAGCGTTTTTCACGGGTCAATTGCTCATGGAACAACAGGTCACGATAGGCGATGTTCAGTCGATTCCAGAAATCTTTACGACGACCAATACGCACCGGCTCTATCTTGCCTTCATAGCGCTTACCGCCGGTTCGAGTTGAGAAGAATTCAGGCAATAGCTTCTCAAAAAAGAAACTGACGACAACAAACAACGTATCAGATTTATCTTTGTGAACAACGCGTATCCATTCTTCAACCGATTTAAGGAATGTACCGCTACGCGAGTAAGCCGCCAGGTCGCCAACCCAAACGGCAAATCCTGTGCTGATCTGCTCTTTTGTCTGCCCGGCGAAAATATCCAATTGGCTAACTTCCAGCACGGATTTATCAATCAACTGCTGAATAAACTCGGCAGGCAATGCGCGGGACTCATGGGCCTGACGAGCAACTGATACCAGGTCGGCGATCAGGTTGTCGTACAAGACGCTGAATATCACCAAGTTTTGACACTCAGGTACAAAGTCTTCGCGAATTTCTTCGTCCAGCACTACGTCGAGTAGCGTCCGGTCCTGCTCACTGACACGTAATGTCTGCTGAGTCTTGCGTTCGATATAAGACCAAAGACTGTCTTCCAAAAGACGGCGATTCAACTGCAGCGACACACCCTCGTCGCTTTCCAGCAACTTCCGCGTAAAGTCAGAAAGGTTCTCCCCCGCCAGCTTGTCCTGAACATAAAGGGAATCGCCCTCGAGTATCAGATTGAATTCCGCTACCAACTGGCCCACTAGAAAATCAGCAGTTTTGCCTTCGATATAATCGTGACCAAACAATTTTTTACCTTCAAAGCTGAACTTGCTTTTTAGGTACTCGACAAACACGTTGTCGGTATCCGACATGGCGCCTAGCAACCCTTTGACGTCTTTGATCTCGTGGGCTCGCAGAAGATAGTCGTTAGCTTCGGCATTGTTGATGTGCTGTATCAAAGCACCCAGATTATCCTTGGCGCCAGATTTCCAGCGGTTGTATAAGTGCAAGCCTGTAACCAGGCACACCTCACGCTTGGCATCACGAAAATTACGAGTGGGCTCGCCAAAAATTAACTGGGCGATACGGCCACGCTCATCGCCAACAACGGCCTTCTTGTCGACATAGTTTTTCCAAGACTTATTCAAGATGTCTTCGTACAGAATTTTGTCTGGGTCCTGCAACCAACCCAGGAATGCAGCACGGCGCTCTCTATGTAGACGCTGCGCCAGCTCACCCTCGGGTATTTTCGTATTCGCCAGGCGCCCATATTGGGTGGTTGTGGTACTCTTGATTCGATTACGCAGACTTAAGTAACGTAAGTAACGAAAGGCTGCTCCAAAAATATTTGGATATTCTGTCGGCGATACACGCAGCTTGAGAGTTGAACTGGCGTTCAATTCTGACAAATATTCTGAGGGGTTCAAGTAGCGTTTAATGTTACGCTGATAATGCTCAAATATTTCCGGATGCTCTGATACAAAATTACGTGCAACATCCTCAATCGACATAATTCCTTGAACGATAACATCCCGGAGATTGCTAATAGTGTCTTCTTCACCTGGATCGTAGTCGATAACCCCGTCAATATTGCCCTGCATGTACAACTCATAGGCAGACACACCAACGAACTGCGCACACTCCTGCCAAGACAGGTTGTAGCGCCGCACCAAGTTCGCCAGCGATTTCGGGTGAATGGTATTGAACACGCCGGTTCTGACAGACAGAAGCAAGTTACTCGCCGCGAGCGGTATCGCACCGCCAGAATAGCCTTGACCGATAATGATGCCCAGCGTCGGCACATCGACATTACACAGTTCGGCAATCAGGCGCGATATGGAGTGCGCCTGGTTTTGTGCGTTCGCCGCCTCATAAGGATCCGCACCGGGAGTATCCATAAAGGTAACGATTGGCATAGAGCGCGCGGCGAAATTGCCCGCCATTTTCGACGCTAATTCATGATGCTCCGGCCCCCAAACGCCGGTGGCATGCGCACGGTTCTGAGCAATCAAACCGATTTTACGGACCGTACCTTCAAAGTTTAAAGCGAGCTCAGCACAATAAAACGGGCCATTCTCGATCACATTGGTGACGGGCACATTTAGCGCGGCGACAACATCCTTAGCGCCAGGCCGGGTTGATTCTTCGGTAGGCGCGACGGTGGCGGCGATGTAAGCGTCAACCTCCATGCCCCGCAACTGCTCTACCCTGTTCTTGATCTGTGCGTCAGTCAACAGGCCTCGGATAACTGATGCGGGTTGGCGCTGAGGAAATAACGAAAAGTCCTGAGCCAAGTCTTCGGCGTTCAGGTAAAGCTGGTCGACAGAGGTATGTTCTTGCCCCATAAAATTAGCATTCCATAGATGCATCGTCGCCCCAAAAAAGGGCAAACGAGGACCTTAGTTAATAGGATTGTTTGGTGTCGTGGTCGCCACGGCCGTAAAAATAGACCCCATTTTAAGCCAGAGGTTCAATCATCTAATGTACAACAATGCGCGCCCGCAAGCAATCAAAGGCCACTGCCGCAAACGCTTAACCGTTTGATTCTAAAGGATTTAGAGATTGACTCGGCACGACGACCGAGTCGTGAGCCAGCTACACTTCTAATACCGGCAGTTTGCCTATCTTTGACCGCCATTCTTTCGGTCCACTAATGTGCACAGACTCACCCTGGCTATCAACGGCGACGGTGACGGGCATATCTTCCACTTCGAATTCGTGGATCGCCTCCATACCTAGGTCTTCAAACGCCACAATCCGTGATTTACGAATCGCTCGGGAGACAAGAAACGCCGCGCCACCCACAGCCATCAGATACACAGCCTTGTGCCGTTTAATGGACTCTATGGCAACGGGCCCTCGCTCGGCCTTACCGATCATGCCCAGTAAACCGGTCTTCTCAAGCATCATATCGGTGAAACCGTCCATCCGTGTCGCCGTGGTTGGACCGGCAGGGCCGACCACCTCGCCACGCACAGGATCTACAGGACCCACGTAGTAGATAAAGCGCCCATTGAGGTCAACGCCTTCGGGTAAACCCTCACCTGCGTCCATCAGATCCCGTATGCGCTTGTGAGCCGCATCTCGGCCCGTTAGCATCTTGCCACTGAGCAGCACAGTTTCACCGGGCAGCCAGCTGGCAACATCCTCGCGAGTGACGGTATCAAGATTAACGCGCCGCGAGCTGGGACCTGCATCCCAGCTGATTTCGGGCCAGTCTTCGAGTTTCGGCACAGGCAGATGCACGCTATCACTGCCATCAAGCACAAAATGTACGTGCCGAGTTGCCGCACAATTAGGAATCATCGCCACGGGCAGATTGGCAGCATGGGTTGGATAATCCAAAATCTTGACATCCAACACCGTCGTCAGGCCACCCAGACCCTGGGCACCAATGCCGAGCGAGTTCACCTTGTCGAAAATTTCGAGCCGCAATTCTTCTACGCGGCTGGAAGGTCCTCGCGCCAGCAACTCATGGATATCGATGGGGTCCATCAAGGACCGCTTCGCCAGCAACATCGCCTTCTCGGCGGTACCACCAATACCAATACCTAACATCCCCGGTGGACACCAGCCGGCGCCCATGGTCGGCACAGTGTTCACAACCCAATCGACAATACTGTCAGCCGGGTTGAGCATCACCAGTTTAGATTTCGCCTCCGAGCCGCCGCCTTTGGCCGCCACATGAATGTCGACCTTGTTGCCAGGCACGAGCTCTGTATGAATGACAGCAGGCGTGTTGTCTTTGGTATTGATACGCTTGCCGGCAGGATCAGCCAGCACAGAGGCACGCAATACATTGTCCGGCAACAAATAAGCTCGCCTGACACCCTCATTGATCATGTCTTCAAGTGATTCATCCGTCTCAAAGCGGACATTCATACCCACCGAGATAAAGACATTCACAATGCCCGTATCCTGACAAATGGGCCGCTTACCCTCGGCGCACATACGAGAATTAATCAATATTTGCGCCATGGCGTCTTTCGCCGCCCTTGACTCTTCACGCTCGTAGGCGTGATTCATGGCTGTAATAAAATCTTTCGGATGGTAATAAGAAATATATTGCAGCGCGTCCTGAATACTTTGCACCAGGTCTTCTTTGGTAATGACAGTCATGATAAATCCTCTAAATAGAGCAGCGAGCAGCGAGCCACTAGCCGTACATCAATCGGGTGAGAGACTCAGCAATACAAACAGGCTTATCGCTGCCCTTGAGCTCAACAGTGACTTTGCGTTTGATTTGTAGGGTGTTGGGGTCCTTCAGATCAGCTGACATCAAGCTGTGCCTGGCCCGAATAAACGAGTCCACGGGCACGGGGGCTGGAAACCGGACCTTATCAAGTCCGTAGTTAACGCCCATATACACGCCGTCCAGAGCCTCTGGCTTCTTTGGCGCGATGCTAGCCCCGAGATGCACGATCAGCGACAGGGTCAAAAAACCATGTGCTATGGTGACCTTATAGGGAGACAGTTGCGCAGATTTTTCTGGGTCTATATGAATGAACTGGTGGTCCATGGTGGCATCCGCGAACAGATTGATGCGGGCCTGATCAATTTGAAACCATTCGCCAACGCCCTCTTCCTCACCTGCATAAGAATTGAATATCGCCAGTGCTGCTTCCGCTTTTGATGTCATTGAGCAATCCTTTTGTCGAAATGTAACTATTATGTAACTATGCTTAACAGACCATCTGCTGAGGGCCTGCGTACACGTAGGTAGGTCTGCCAGTCTCGGCACACGCCGGGGAGCTTACAGCCGCCCAAACACTACGCCGGAGCATATCATAAGCGTTTTAATTTGAACCGTTGATTTCCGAGTATGCCTAAAATAGGATTCAACATATGAAACAGCAAATACCAAACCCGGCGCCTAGACGCTTCGACGTACTTTCAATCTTCATTGGTACCAGCCTTGTGGCCGCCATTGGAGTTCCCTGGTACGGCATTACCCATGGCTATCACCCTGGCCTGTGGCTCACTTTCGTGCTGCTGCTGGGCTGGAATGGCCTGTCTATTACCGCGGGCTACCATCGCTTGTGGTCGCACAAGTCCTTTGAGGCGCATCCCCTGGTACGCGTCATTTTTGCCCTCGGCGGCGCTCTGGCCGTGCAGAATACCATTCGCGAATGGTGCGCTGATCACCGCACGCACCATCGCAACACCGATGATCGTGACCTTGACCCGTATTCATCGAAGCGGGGCTTATGGTACTCCCATATCGGCTGGATGCTGAGGGACTATCCGGCGACGGTGAAGGATTACAGCAATATTCGTGATCTCGACGCTGACCCGGTCGTGACATGGCAACATCGGCACTATGCTGCCCTGGCATTGAGCCTCAACATCGTGATGCCGCTGTTCATTGGCATGCTATTTGGCGACCCTATCGGCGGCCTACTGCTGCTCGGTTTTCTGCGCTTGGTGGCCAGCCATCACACCACTTTTTTCATTAATTCTTTAGCCCACGCCTGGGGCACACAACCCTACTCTGATCAGAATTCGTCCCGTGACAATCCCTTCGTCGCACTCATCACCTACGGCGAGGGCTTCCATAACTACCACCACACCTTCCAATGGGATTATCGCAACGGTGTACGTTGGTATCACTTCGACCCCACTAAGTGGCTCATTCATACCTTGTCCTGGTGTAAGCTGACCAGCAAACTCAAGCGCGTGGCACCTGAGAAGATCGAGCAAAGCCTCGCCCGTATGCAGCTGCAAAAAGCCACCGCCAAGGTGATGCAGTCTCGTCCGAAAAATAAGGAACAATGGCTACGTTTACTCGACACTGAATACGAACAATTGGTGAGATCCCTGAATGAATGGTCTCACTGTCGCCAACAATGGCTGGAACTCAAGACCCAGACCCTCAAGCGTCGCTGGGATGAAACAGAGCTACACCACCAGCTGATGGAACTTGAAACAGCCCTGAACTCGCAACGACGCCAATGGCGCATGCTAACGCAGCAATTCGCCTGATTGGCGCCCCATTTGACCTGACGGTCGCAAGGGTTCAGGGTATGAATACAACGAATAGAAACTCATCTTAAAGAGTAAACAAAAAGAGCTAACTTATGACAGACGTTTATATCGCCGCCGGCGCACGTACACCCATGGGGGCTTTTCAGGGCAGTTTGTCCAGCCTGACAGCGGTCGATCTAGGATCGACCGCGATCGCTGCGGCGATGACCCGGGCAGGCATCAAAAGCGAGGCCATTGACGAGGTCATTATGGGCTGCGTGCTACCTGGCGGCCTCAAGCAAGGACCCGCCCGGCAGGCCGCCATGAACGCGGGCATTCCCGTGGAGACTGGCGCCACAACAATCAACAAGCTTTGCGGCTCGGGTATGAAAGCCACCATGCTCGCGCATGATTTGATTAAGGCAGGCACCAACGACGTGATGATTGCTGGGGGCATGGAGAGCATGACCAACGCACCCTACCTGCTCGCCAAGGCACGCGGCGGCTTTCGTATGGGACATGGCGAAATCCAGGACTGTATGTTTACCGATGGTCTTGAGGATGCCCGCACCGGCCGACTGATGGGCTCGTTCGCACAAGACATGGCAGACCGTTACCAGATGAGCCGTGAGGATATGGACAACTTTGCTATCCAGTCCCTGACACGCGCGACAGAGGCGATCGAACAGGGTCACCTGACCGCAGAAACCGCGCCCGTGGTGGTTAAGACCCGAGCTGGGGAGTTTACCATTTGCGATGATGAGCAGCCGGGCAAAGCCAATATCGACAAAATCCCAACGCTGCGCCCTGCATTCAGCGCCAATGGTACCGTAACCGCCGCTAACTCTAGTTCTATCTCTGACGGTGCGTCAGCCCTGGTACTCGCGAGCGGAGAAGCTGTGGCAGCGCATCAGTTGACGCCCATGGCCAAGATCGTCGGTCACAGCACCAACTCTCGCGACCCCTCCGAATTTACTATTGCGCCGATTGGGGCGATTGAGAAACTACTCGAGCGTATCGGCTGGAAGGCTGATGAGGTCGACCTATTTGAAATCAATGAGGCCTTCGCGATGGTGACTATGGCGGCGATCAGGGATTTAGGACTCGATCCCGATACCGTCAACATCCATGGCGGTGCCTGCGCACAAGGACACCCCATTGGCTCGACCGGCTCACGCCTGATCGTCACCCTCATGCACGCCTTACGCCAGCGTGGCCTCAAACGTGGGGTAGCAGCCCTGTGCATTGGTGGCGGTGAAGCCACAGCCGTCGCTATCGAGATGGTGTAAACCCGACGCTCAGACCGGTAGATTTTACCGGTCATCACACCGTACAATACTCACGGTTTTATATCGTTGTTGTTATCCCTCATTCAGGAGCTAAACACTTGTCCCGCCTCCCAGTAATCGTTGGCTTTGGCGGAATCAATCCCGCGGGCCGAAGCTCCGGACACCACGGCTATAGGCGCATGGTCATCGATCAGCTGGGCGCGCAACAGGCCGATGAGACTTGGCAATCTCTCGCCGCCTTGATGACCCTCAACGGGCCGATGGATGAAGCGCGCAAGCAGTTCATTCGCTCCCACACCTTGGTACGCAAGATTGAGACTAATCTCTTCGACCCAACCAATATTCTTTTGCACAAGAGCGCTCGACTCGGAGCGGCTTCGGCAGAGCCACTGACTTTTATACTCAAACGCAATCAACTGCCCGATACGCTCCCGCCACACTGGGATGTTAAATCGGTGGATGCCGTCAATGTCATGGTCACTACCGGCGAGAACCTTGACATTCTGTTTCCTGATTCGCGCATCTCCAAGGTCAATTCCGGCGGCCAACTACCCACTGGCTTTGACCCTGAAAAACTCTACCAATCCCGTAACCATCCCCGCGGCCTACAGCTAACCGTTTATGCCGCCTCGGACGCGATCAACTCTTTGGGATTTGACTGGGACTTGATTCGACAGAAAGTACCTGCTGACCAAATTTCAGTCTATGCCAGCAGCGCCATGGGCCAACTCGACTTCAACGGTGCTGGTGGTATGCTTCAGGCATCCTTGATGGGTAAGCGTGTCAGCTCAAAAAATTGTGCCCTGAGTCTAGCTGAAATGACCGCCGATTTTGTGAATGCCTATATTCTCGGCAGCGTAGGAACGACCGGCGCCAATGTCGGTGCCTGCGCGACGTTTTTGTATAACTTGCGACAAGGCATTCAGGACATCCGCTCGGGTAAATCTAGGGCCGTGATTGTTGGCGCCAGCGAAGCCCCGCTTACACCCGAGGTTATGGAAGGCTATCGCACCATGGGCGCCTTGGCCGAAGACGAGGCGCTACGCAAGCTGGACGGTAGCAGCAATACTGATCATAACCGTGCTTGTCGACCCTTTGGTGATAACTGCGGATTTACGCTGGCAGAAGGCTCGCAATTCATTGTGCTGTTTGATGATGAACTCGCGTTGGAGATGGGTGCACATATTTACGGCTCGGTAGCTGATGTCTTTATCAATGCTGACGGTTTCAAGAAATCGATTCCTGGCCCCGGCATTGGCAACTACATCACGGTTGGAAAGGCCTTGGGTGTGGTCCGCTCCATACTCGGCGAGCAGGCCATGCAACGTCGTACTTACATGCAGGCCCACGGTACCGGCACGCCTCAAAACCGTGTCACGGAATCCCGTATATTTAATGAAATGGCGAAAACGTTTGGCCTCGAAAAATGGCCTATTGCCGCCATTAAGTCCTATATAGGGCACTCCTTGGCAACTGCCGCGGGAGACCAGATAGCGGCGTCCCTGGGCGCATGGGAGCATGGCATTATTCCCGGCATCAAGACTGTCGAACAGCTCGCTGATGACGTTCACCACAGTCACCTCGATGTATTACTTGATCATCGCCAATTCGATCCCACGCAGATGGACGCCACGTTGATCAATTCAAAGGGCTTTGGCGGCAACAATGCCACGGCCACCATTTTGTCGCCTCTGGTGACACGCAAAATGCTGGAAACCAAACATGGAAAATCGCGTTTGCTGGCACGTGATAAACGCAATGCGGCGGTGGAAGCATCCATCAGCCAATATGATGCGGCGACCACAGCCGGCCAGAACGCGCTGATCTACAACTTCGGCGTGGGTGTAATCGAGGGTGCACAGCTAACGCTCAGTGACCAGGCCATCAACATTCCCGGCCTGGCGCAGCCTATCAGCATGGTCGTGCCAAATCCTTACGAGGATATGAGCGAAAGCTAGCGACGTTGGCCGCAGAGTAGTGGGGTCAGAGTAAATCCCAGCTCTCCCGGAATTTACTCTGGCACTTTACTCTGACCCCATCACTAAAATATCTCCCGGGTCGCGCGGAAGCGAATCTCGGGCCAGCGCTCTTCTGTTAAACTCAGGTTAACTCGGGTCGGTGCCAGATAGGTCAAATGGCCGCTGCCATCAATCGCCAGATGCGCTTCGGCCTTGCGTTTGAAGTCCGCCAGCATCTTCGCGTCATCGCACTCAACCCAGCGCGCTGTATTGACGGCGACGGGCACATAGCTGCAATCCACCTTGTATTCATCCTTCAACCGAAACGCCACCACATCAAACTGCAGAATGCCGATGGCACCGAGAACGAGGTCATTATTGGCGAGCGGCATAAAGACCTGGGTAGCGCCCTCTTCCGAGAGTTGGGTCAAGCCTTGGCGCAACTGCTTGCTTTTTAGTGGGTCACGGAGCTGTACGCGACGGAACATCTCTGGGGCGAAGTGGGGTATACCTAAAAACTTGAAGTCTTCTCCTTCGGTAAAGGTATCGCCAATCTGGATCGTGCCGTGATTGTGCAGACCGATGATATCGCCTGACCAAGCTACTTCTGCCTGAGAGCGCTCGCCGGCCAGAAAAGTCACCGCATCGCTAACCCGGATATCTTTGCCAAGGCGGGCATTACGCATCTTCATGCCTTGCTCATATTTACCTGAGCACACCCGCAAGAAGGCAATCCGGTCACGATGCCTGGGGTCCATGTTCGCTTGGATCTTGAAAACAAAGCCTGAGAACTTCGGCTCATGAGCATCCACCACGCGATGATTGGCTTCCCGCTCAAGGGGTGACGGCGCGAAGTCAATAAAGCCATCCAGCATTTCCATCACGCCAAAATTACGTAGCGCTGTCCCAAAATAAACCGGTGTCAGGCGCCCTGCCAGATATTCATCTAAGTCAAAGGGGTGACTCGCACCTTTGACTAATTCAATCTCTGCCAGCACATCAGCGTGCAGGCTACCGAGAGCTTCAATGGCGGCATCAGAATTCAGGCCAGCAATGGTTTCGGTCTCGGCAAAGCTTTCACCCTTACCGGATTTGAACAACAATATTTCATCATTCTTGAGATGATAAACACCCTTGAAGTTCTGGCCCATACCGATAGGCCAGGTGATGGGCGCACATTTAATATTGAGGATATCTTCAACTTCATCCAACAGATCGATAGGGTCGCGCACCTCGCGATCCATCTTATTAATGAATGTCAGGATCGGCGTGTCACGCAGGCGGCAAACGTCCATCAATTTGATCGTGCGTGCCTCGACACCCTTGGCGCCATCAATCACCATTAGCACCGAATCGACGGCCGTCAGCGTCCGATAAGTATCTTCCGAGAAGTCTTCGTGCCCTGGCGTATCGAGCAGATTGACGATCTTGTCTCGATACGGAAACTGCATGACCGAGGTGGTAATCGAGATGCCCCGCTGTTTTTCCAGCTCCATCCAGTCGGAGGTTGCATAACGATCAGATTTCTTGGATTTTACCGTGCCAGCGAGCTGAATCGCCTTGCCGTACAACAGCAGCTTTTCGGTGATCGTGGTCTTACCGGCGTCGGGGTGCGAGATGATCGCAAACGTGCGCCGCTTATTAATGTTGTCGTTACTAGGCATGGGGGCTCTACACAGGGTCTGTAAATTATCTGCTTTGATTCGCAAAGCGCGGGGTATTATACCGATGCTGGCGGGGGATGCGAATCGTCAGCCGGGTGGCGCGTCGCCCGCCGGCGTCTGCAACAGCTCTTTGGTCAACACCAGCGCATCCTCAGCATCGATATAGCCCGGATAGTAGTCTTTACGCACCCCGATCTCCGTAAATCCCGACTTCTCATACAGTTTGTACGCGGCCAAGTTTGACGCCCTGACTTCCAAAAAGACACACCGGCACTCATGAAACTCGGCGCGGGCAACCATATGATTTAGCAGCAGGGCACCATAGCCAAGCCCTTGATACTCGGGATTAATGCAGATATTCAGTAGGTGGGACTCACCAGCCCCTGTCGATAAAATCCCGTGCCCGATGACCTCATCGGCCACCTCTATCAGCCAACACTCATAGCCAGAGTTGATACAGTCCTTAAAAATACCTTCGGTCCAGGGGTGGGAATAGGCACGCCGCTCGTTATGCTTCACCCTATCTAGCTGGTCAGCCAACATAGGCAAGAGTCGATAGCCCTGCACTTTAACCGACATCGTCAGCTACCCGTTTCACTGGTCACGCGCCCTGATAATAGACAATGTACGCCACAGCCGCGCCTTAGCCTTAGCGACAGAGCTGTAATGGTCAAACTCGGCCAGCGGCCACAGCCGTTTGCCATGGGCGGTTATGCCTGCTGTTGCGCCTGATTCAGCACCTGACTCAACGCTTGGCTCAAGGCCGCAATAC
>JBLHRT010000056.1:0-12114 GCA_047626255.1 Candidatus Azotimanducaceae bacterium | reverse complement strand
GAATAATCATGTCTCGATTCGAACTAAATTTAACCTGCCACCACTGCGGCGGACAGGGCTGACGAGCCAAGCAGCTTTTTACCAAGGCGCTCAAGCTTATGTTGCTCTATTTTTACCTGCAGGCTAATGGTGCCGTCAGCCTGGGTTTCTTCGCCGACCACAGCCCCCAGCGCAAATAACTCCGCCCGCAATTGCCCCTGATCAGGAGCAAGATGCAGGGTTGTCTCGATCACGTCGTGACTGAGCAACTCGCTGATGGCCTGGATAAGACCCTCAATCCCCGCGCCAGTAAGGCTCGATATCCAGACCCTTACAGGTCGCCCTTCACTGTCCCGGTCTATACGAGGGGACTCTGCTATCAGGTCAATCTTGTTATAAACCAGCAGTTGCTGCACGTCTTGAGCGTCAATCTCTTCAAGCACTTCATTGACCTGGTACATCTGCGCTTCTTTTTCAGTGGAGCCGGCATCAACGATATGCAGCAATAAACTTGCCTGCTGAACCTCTTCCAAGGTTGCGCGAAACGCATTCACAAGACCATGGGGTAAATGGCGAATAAATCCCACTGTATCCGTTAAAATTGCTTTGCCAATGACAGGTAATTCGAGTTGCCGCACGGTCGGGTCTAGGGTCGCAAACAATTGATCAGCCGCATGCACATCGGCGTCGCAGAGCCGATTAAACAGCGTCGACTTACCCGCATTGGTATACCCCACTAGCGACACGGTGCGCACATCTGCTCGCACTCGTGCGCGCCGACTCTGCTTGCGCTGCTTACGCACTCGGTCGAGCTGCTGATTAATATGCTTGATGCGACCCCGCAACTGCCGTTGATCAGACTCAAGCTGGGTTTCACCCGTACCCTGAATACCCGTTGAGCTACCTTCGCCGCGCCCCGAACCACCACGCTGGCGATCTAGGTGAGTCCAACCCCTGACCAGCCGCGTCGACATGTGCTGAAGCTGCGCCAGCTCAACCTGCAACTGGCCCTCGTGGGTGCGGGCCCGCTGGCCGAAGATATCCAAAATCAATCCGGTCCGACCGATCACTCGGCACTCTAGGGCCAGCTCAATATTTCGCTCTTGAGTCGACGTCAGATCCTGATCAAAAATCACCAACTCCGCTTCGACCTGCTCCGCGACCTTGTGCAACTCCTGCAACTTGCCTGAGCCCACATAGGTCTTTGGATGGGCGCTGCGCCGCTTAACATGTACGCAAGCAGCCGCCACAAGCCCTGCCGACAGGACTAGCTCGGTGAACTCATCAGCGGACGAATCCTCCTGAACAACATGCACCAATAGCGCATGAGTTCCAGCTGGCGGTCTTTCAAAAAAGAACAATGGTATCAACCTTGTGCAGTAATCGGCAGGCCGAATTCATAGCGAGCCGTAGAGCGAGTCGTATGGCTAGTCTTCTAACTCTTCATCACCTGGCATAGGCGGCATTTTGACATTGCGCGCTGGCACGACGGTAGAAATAGCAGACTTATAAATCATTTGGCTCACGGTACTACGCAGCAAAATCACAAACTGATCGAACGACTCAATTTGACCCTGCAGCTTGATGCCGCTCACCAGATAAATGGACACTGGCACACGATCCCGTCGTAATGCATTCAAATAAGGGTCTTGTAACGATTGCCCCTTCGACATGTTTTTCTCCTAACGTATTGCCCCATTTGTTATGTGGGGCGCCGATCTCAGCCTTATACAGCCAAGAATTATGCCGATACTTATGCTTGCCAACATCGCACCAAATGACTTGATATGGATCAGCCGAACGACATGACTCACACACTTCACGCTAATATGATGCTGGACCGCAAAATTTTCAAGGCCAGCGACTTATCTGGCGTGACAATTTGTCGTAGGTCAGGCCAGCTGCGAAGCCATGTGAACTGCCGCTTGGCAAGTTGTCGAGTGGCAATGATACCCTGATCTTGCATCTGTTTATATGTCAGTCGGCCGTCGAGATGCTGCCAAACCTGACGATAACCCACCGCTTTCAATGCTGGCAGGTGCTCGCCCGCAGGATAACGTTGGCGCAACGCCGCCACTTCTGCCATTAGCCCAGCGTCAAGCATCAACGCAAAACGCTCGGCTATCTGCTGATGCAACGCCACACGGTCAGGTGGCACTATCGCCAACTGGCAACTTGCATAAGGAAATGGCCGCGCCGTCTGGGCCGCATGCCAGGCGCTCATCGACTGGCCGGTAATCTCAAAAACCTCTAATGCTCGACCAATGCGCTGGGGATCGTTCGGGTGAATACGCACCGCCGCAGCGGGGTCCACCTCTGCCAGGCGACTGTGAACATGGCCCCAGCCGTGCTCTTGGGCTAACGCCGCGATGTGATGACGTACCTCACTGTCCGCCGGCGGCATCTCCGCCAAGCCTTGCAGCAAGGCCTTGAAGTAAAGCATGGTGCCGCCCACCAACAAAGGGATACGACCGCGGGCGGTGATTGACGCCATCAGCGGCAGGACGTCGGCACAAAAATCAGCGGCAGAATAGGGCATATCCGGCGCGCGAATATCCACTAGATGATGAGGATAGCGGTCCAACGTCTCGCTATCGGGCTTCGCCGTACCGATATCCATCTGTCGATACACCATCGCGGAGTCGACACTGACGATTTCTACCGGCAGCTCATCAGCCAGCGCCATCGCTAAGCCTGACTTCCCCGATGCGGTAGGCCCCATCAAAAAAATCGCTGGTGGTAAGGTTGCCTCAGGTTTGCTCATTGGCCGCGCATAAACAATTTATCTAGCTCGTCGATGGACTGCTCTGTCCAGGTAGGACGGCCATGATTACACTGGCCGCTGCGCTCAGTGATCTCCATATCACGTAACAATGCGTCCATTTCGGGGATAGTCAGTCGCCGATTGGCACGTACCGAACCGTGACAGGCCATAGTCGATAGCAGCTCGTCTCGGTGCTGGGTGATGCGCGCTGTCGTACCATATTCCGCCAGATCCGCGAGCACATCGCGCACCAGCTGACCGGCATTTTCCTTACTGAGCATGGCGGGAATACTGCGCACCACAATTGATTCTTCGGAGGCGCGCTGCAAATCGAAACCCAGATCATTGAGCTGCTCGACATGCTCTTCTGCCATGGCACACTCGCGCTCGCTCATCGCTACTGAAATCGGCACCAACAGGGGCTGCATCTTTAGGCCTTCGTCATCGGTGGCTTGCTTGAGCCGCTCGTAGGTAATGCGCTCATGGGCAGCATGCATGTCGACGATCACCAGACCCCGGGCGTTCTGGGCGAGGATAAACACCCCATGCAGCTGAGCGATGGCATAGCCCAGGGGCGGTATCTCCGTTTCTGGTGGTAGTGGGGGGACCTCGGCGCCGGCAAAATTCGCCAGATGAGGGTTCAACAACCGGTTGTAGGCGGGCACCTGCTCGCCTAAGAAAGCTGAACCGGCGCCAGGACTGCCTGTGTTTGAAAACCGCAGACCCTGCTGGGTCGGACTGCCTGAATCGGCGGGCATTGTCTCAAATAGTGCGTGCCCTTGAGGTGAGGCGCCTTGTATAGAAGAGCCAGGGCCCGCATCTGGACGCACATCCGCTAGCGCGCGATGAATCGCACTAAACAAAAAGCTGTGCACCTCTCGGCCGCTGCGAAACCGCACCTCGTGCTTCGTGGGGTGAACGTTAACATCCACCAATCGGGGGTCCAGCGTCAGAAACAATGCATACACCGGCTGGCGACCGTGAAACAGCACATCCTGGTAGGCCTGCTTAATCGCATGGGTGACGAGCTTGTCACGAATCATTCGATCATTGACATAAAAATACTGCTGATCTGCCTGACTGCGAGAGTATGTGGGCAAGCCAATCCAGCCGCGCAACTGCAAGCCGATACCGCCTTGCTCCGCCGGAAAGCTTTGCTCCAAATAAATCGCGTTTTCCATAAAAGACGCGCCAAATACTGCCGCCAGGCGTCGCTCAACAGACTCGTCCTGGGCAACAGGAGAGAACTGCCGCAAGAGCTTGCCGTTATGTTGCAGATTAAAAGCCACATGCCGGTGACTCAAACTAAGCCGGCGCAGGACCTCCTCGATACGTTGTAATTCGGTCTTGTCGGTGCGTAAAAACTTACGTCGCGCCGGTGTGTTGAAAAACAGGTCTTTCACCTCGACCGTAGTACCCTGGGGATGAGGCTTAGGAATCACGGTAGGCACCATTGCCTCACCGGCGACACTGACACTCCAGCCACTCGTTGGGTCCGGGGCACTATTACTGGTGAGCGTCAGACGCGACACCGAAGCGAGGCTAGCCAGCGCCTCGCCGCGAAAGCCCAGGGTAGCAATCCCTTCGAGATCCTCGGTTTCACGAATTTTGCTGGTCGCATGCCGACTCAGGGCTAGCGTTAAATCTTCGCCGTGTATGCCAAGACCATTGTCTCTTACTCTGATAAGACGGGTCCCTCCGGCTTCAATCTCGATATCAATTCGGGTGCTACCGGCATCCAGGCTATTTTCCAACAGCTCTTTAATCACCGATGCCGGACGTTCGACCACCTCGCCCGCCGCAATTTGGTTCGATAATCGCGGATTCAACTGTTGGATGCGCTGCATAATCAAAACTCGCCTGGGATCTTAACTCGTCGGAATCTTCAGTAATTGACCAATCTTGATCCGATCGCTCAGTAAACCGTTGAAGACTTTTAGTTGTTTTGCCGTCACACGATGGCGACTGGCAATACCCGACAGGGTATCGCCTCGAACAATGGTATAGGTAGCCATTGCCTTGCGATCACCCTGACCCTTCCAAGCCAGAAAAGAGCCGGCGGGCGGATGCGCGCTCAGATAGGTTTTAACGCCACTGAAAATGGCTCTCGCCATACGCTCCTGGTGGGACCGAGTACGCAACTTGGCAGCTTCGGCCGGGTTAGAGATAAAGCCGGTTTCTACCAACAATGACGGGATGTCGGGTGATTTGAGGACTAGAAAAGCGGCTTGTTCAACCTGCTTTTTATGTAGATGATTGACCGGCTTGATATACTTCAAGACGCTCTGACCCATATCCAGACTAGCAGCCAGGCTATGGGTCATGGTCAGGTCCAACAACACACCCGCTAACAAATCATCTTTATCGTCGAGCCCGACGCCACCGATCAAGTCAGCACGATTTTCCTTCTCCGCTAGCCAGCGCGCCGTCTCACTGGTTGCCCCTTTTTGGGAAATAGCATACACCGACGCACCCCTAGCCTGAGACGTTTTAAAGGCATCAGCATGGATCGACAAGAACACGTCGGCCTCCGCTTGCCGGGCAATATCCGTACGCTTGCGATGCGCCACATAATAGTCTCCCTCGCGGGTCATCGCGGCTTTGAAACCTGGCTCGGCGTTAAACATCCGAGCTAGTTTGGCAGCAATCGCCAGCACCACATCTTTCTCATAGAGCTTACCCGGCCCGATCGCTCCGGGGTCATCACCGCCATGGCCAGCATCCACCGCAATAACCACTTCACGCATTTGCCGTGCGACACGATCAGATTTCTGTACGATAGGCGCTACCTGCTGGTCGGCCGTATACAGGTCCACCACCAGTCGATCGCCATATTGTAGGATAGGTCGCAGCACGAAGCTGCGCGGTTTGACCTGGTCCCTTAAATCCAGCACCACTCGCAGGCCATTGTCGCCTCGCTTAGCTGCACGTATCGCGCTAATCGGCGTGCCCTGCAGGTCAAGATCGTCAAAGGCCCGCTTCAGGCTAACATCACCAATATCAATGACCAGACGCCGCGGGTTGATCAGCGTAAACACCTTGTGTTCCACTGGCGCACTCAAGTCAAAGACGATGCGAGTACGTTCAGGTGACGGCCTGACACGCACACTATCGATGGTAACCGGGCTTGCCAGCGCCTGGCTGGCGGAGGCTATCCATAGTACGGCACATAGCGCGGTGGCCAGAACCACAGACGGCAAGCAGGGCAAGGCGCGCAGGCGAGGCCAACGCCATAGAGGCTGGCTTCTCAGGCGACCCATGCTTGCTGCAGTATCAAGACCTCGCATAAACCCTGACTCGGATGGTGTAGGAGCGTTCATGCAGATTCTAGCAGAGCAACGCAGACAGCGTCGCCCCGTTCGGAATATGAGGTCACGATGCACTGCCGACCTTCATCAAGCACCACCAACTCAATGCTCAGATCGTGCGGTGGCAAGTGCCCTGCGCCCTTGTCTGGCCATTCGACCAAACATAGCGGCTGATTTTCAAGAGAGCCCTCAGCAGGCTTTTCGAGAGAGCCCTCAGCAGGCTCTTCAAGAGAGCCGCTGAAATAATCATCAATGCCCAGATACTCAAGCTCTTGCGGGTCCTCCAGTCGATAAAGGTCGAAGTGATACACCTGTTGAGCACCCAGGTCATAGGGCTCTATCAGCGTAAAGGTCGGGCTTTTAACCGCGCCTTGGTGCCCCATACCACGCAAAATACCGCGGGACAGGGTCGTCTTGCCGGCCCCCAGTTCGCCCTCCAGGAAAACTACACCGCGGCCGCCCAAAGCAATCCCCAGGCGCTGCCCGAGCGCTTGGGTCGCCATCTCATCAGGTAATCGTTGTTCATATACAGTCATGATTCAGGCATTGTCACAAATTCATACCAGTATACGGCAGACACCCGGTGCTGTTCATAGTAGATTGCGCCCATGGAATTTAACCCTCACAGTACGGCCTTCTCAGATCCTCTCGTGGCCGAAGGCGCGGATAAGCGCAGCGCCCTGCAGACGATCACCTCAATTCTACCCTTCCTATGGCCAGCAGGTCAGCGGAAGATGCAAGGTCGCGTGGTCGTTGCTATCTCTTGCCTGCTCTTGGGCCGGATCGCCAATGTCTACGGGCCCATCGTGCTCAAAGACCTTATTGACGGCCTTGAGGCATTGAGCCGAGGCAATGGCGCTATTGAAGCGCTATTCATGCTGGCACTGATCTATGGCATGACAGTCCTGTTGCCGGGCTTGTTGACAGAAATTCGATCCGCGGTCTTCACCCCCGTGTCTGAATATGCCCAGCGAGTGTTTGGCCTGAAGGCATTCAAGCACCTGCATCAGCTCGGAATGCGTTTCCATCTTGATCGTCGCACCGGTGGTTTGTCACGTGCCATTGAGCGCGGCACAAGGGCCCTGCAACAGACCACCGGCCTGTTTGCTTTCAATATCGCCCCCACGTTATTTGAAGTAGCGATGGTTAGCGGTTATCTGGCCTACGCCTATCCCCTAAAGTATGTGGGGGTCATTGTTCTGGCTGTTGCCGGCTACATCACGTTCACGCTGCTCTTTACCGAATGGCGGACGCGTTTTCGGCGAGATATGGTCATGCAGGAATCACGCGCTAATACCATTGGCGTCGATAGCCTGCTGAACTTTGAAACCGTGAAATACTTTGGCAACGAGCAGTACGAGGCAGATCGATACAACGACGCGCTATTGCACTATATGGACGCCGCGGTAAAGAGCCAGACAACACTTGGCCTACTCAATGGCGGTCAATTGTTGGTTCGAGTTGCCTGCCAGCTGGCTATTTTGATCCTCGCTATCCAGGACTACAGCGCGGGTTTGTTGACCACGGGTGAAGTGGTGATGCTCAACACGTTCATGCTGCAACTCTTTATTCCGCTCGGATTTCTTGGCTCGTCCTATCGCATGATTCGTCAAGCTCTGGTCGATATGGAATACATGTTTGCGTTGCTGGACACTGCGCCAGAAGTTCAGGACCGATCCGGCGCGGTAGCTCTGCAGGTGGGCGCCGCTACGGTGAGTTTTTCTGATGTTGCGTTCAGCTACGACCCAGATCGGGAAATCCTTAATGGCATCAGCTTTACCATACCCCACGGCAAGACTACGGCGGTGGTCGGCGCCAGCGGCGCGGGCAAATCAACCTTGGCTCGATTGCTGTACCGGTTTTATGACACCAAAGCAGGCCATATCGCTATCGACGGCCAGCAGATACAAGACGTGACACAGGCCAGCCTGCGCCACGCTGTGGGTATTGTGCCCCAAGATACCGTACTGTTTAACGACACTATCGCTTACAACATTCGCTACGGTAACCCCACGGCAAGCGATACCCAGGTAGAGCAAGCCGCCGCCACCGCCAGTATTCATGAGTTTATTATGACGCTGCCCAAGGGCTATGAAACCCGGGTGGGCGAGCGCGGCCTAAAGCTGTCCGGGGGCGAAAAACAGCGCGTCGCCATCGCTCGCACCATACTCAAAAACCCGCCTATACTGGTACTCGACGAGGCGACTTCTGCCTTGGATATTAAAACCGAACGAGAAATTCAGTCGGCACTACTGGAAGTCGCCAAGAACCGCACGACTCTGGTGATCGCCCACCGCCTGTCTACTATCGTCAATGCCGATGAAATCCTGGTGATGGAGCAGGGTCGCATTATCGAACGCGGGACGCACAACGAATTGGTTTTGTTGAGCGGTCACTATGCGGACATGTGGCGCCGCCAAAAGGAGGCCGCCGATGAAATCGAGAAAATCCAGAGACTACTCGGTGGCGAAGAAATCGTTCTGCCGTCAGCCTAAATAACCGCTGTAATCACACCCGGTTCAAGAGACGCCGAATGTGAGGCAAAGTGTCTGTGGCCATCATCCCTCGCTGACCGTCGAGCGCGGCAGCGTCGCCCGCTAAGGCATGGACAGCTACCGCGAGCTGGGTCGCTTGCATGCTTGTTAGGCCCAAAGACTTAGCCTGAGACAGCAGGGCACCGATAACGCCTGACAGGATATCTCCCATGCCGGCCGTCGCCATACCCGGATTACCGTATGGGCACAATGACGATCGCTCACCATCATTGACCAGGCTGCCAACACCCTTTAGCACCACCACGCCACCATAGTCAGCTTGCAGCCGCGCAATGTCGGTAAAGCGATCGACACCTGAGATCGATGGGCCCAGCAAGCGCGATGCTTCGCCGGGGTGTGGTGTCAGCACCCAATTATCTCTGCGCTGGGCTCGCCGCGCCAATAGATTCAGACCGTCTGCATCGACAACCATGGGCAGAGTCGTCTCAATCACATGATCAAATAACATGCTCGACCAGTCTGACTGACCCAGACCAGGGCCGAGCACAATGACCGAAGCACGGGCCACCAGGTCAGTTAACTCTGACCCTGCCTGAATGCCACGAACCATTAGCTCGGGGCAACGGCCCAGTAACGCCGCTGCATGGGCCGGATGGGTCGCCACACTCACCAGCCCGGCACCGGCCCGCAACGCCGCCTCGGCGGTCATTGCCACGGCACCACCCATGCCCTGATCGCCGCCAATCACCAACACATGACCGAATTGATTCTTGTGCGCGTTGCGCGGCCGACTTGGCAAGGTTTTCAATAGAGAAGAAAACCGCAATTTCACAGCGCTACCCCCCTGCGTATCACCCGGAACGGCTCGCAGAATATCATCGCGGCAGCCCAGCGCATCGAAGACAATATCACCCGCACAATCAGGCCCGTCCTCGGTGAACAAGCCGCGCTTTAATCCCAGAAACGTCACCGTCACGTCGGCGCGAATGGCGTCACCGAGCTTCATGCCCGTGTCAGCACATAAACCGGAAGGGATATCCACGGCCAAAACTGGCTGGGCCGATTGATTAACCTTCTGGATCAGTTGCCGGTAGGCGGGCCGCAACTCACCCAACGCGCCAATACCTAGCAGGGCATCGACGGTGACGTCAGCGGTCATCGCCTGTTCGCTATCAAAGGGCTGCGGCGTCACACCTGCCTGCAAACAATACTCAAACGCGGCGCGGGCTGCAGGGCTGGCCTTGGCGGGGTCGCCCAAGGTTGTGACACTCACCTGATAATGACGCTCGGCGAGCATGCCAGCAATAATGTAACCATCGCCGGCGTTATTACCACTGCCACACACGACCGATATATCTGTCGCATGCGGCCAGCGCGCCATCAACACCGCAACGCAAGCTGCAGCCGCACGACGCATTAGCGTGATCGCCGGAATACCCGCTTCTTCAATAGCCAGCCGATCAATCTCTCTGACGCTGGCAGCGGTATATAGCTCATCGGGTAGCGCTTCGGACAAGTCAGCGTTCATATTGGATTAACCATAGCTTTTCAAGAAGGCCAATTATAAGGTAAACGAATCGCTAAAAGTCGGCAATCATTGGGCTCTTATCACGATATTGCCTTGCGACAGGATCTCGTCCCGCCATCCTTTTTATGAAGCTGAGAAACATGCCACCAACACCTCCCAACAGCACGTCCGCCAAAGCTACTGCAGTCGATACTGCGGCAGTCGATACTGCGGCAGTATCGACTGCCGCAGCTAATGCTGAGGTTTATCGTACTCTAGGCGCTGAACTCAAAGGCTGGGCACTGGCATTGGGATTTCAGGATGTCGGTGTCACTGACTTGGCACTACACGAACATGAGCATCATCTGCAACGCTGGCTGGACAAAGGCTACCAGGGTGAAATGAGCTATATGGCGGCCCACGGACTGATGCGCAGCCATCCTCAGCAGCTAGTGCCCGGTGCGACCCGGGCCATCACACTGCGCATGGACTACCTGCCGCCGGACACCCAACCCCTTATGGTCTTGGCCTCCAGCGCCGATGCCTATGTAGCACGCTACGCACTCGGGCGCGATTACCACAAAGTGATCCGACAGCGGCTAGTGAAGCTCTGGGCCAAAATGCAGGACTATCTGGCCGCGCACAACATCACGCACCATCACAGCCGGGTTTTCACCGACAGCGCGCCACTACTTGAAAAGGCCCTGGCCGAGCAGTCAGGGCTAGGCTGGATAGGCAAAAATACGCTGCTACTAAATCAATCAGCGGGTTCGTTGTTCTTTCTTGGCGAGATGCTAACAGATGTGCCTTTGCCACTGACGGCGCCAGCACCCAGCAATCATTGCGGATCTTGTAACCGCTGTATCGATGTCTGTCCCACCGCCGCCATCGTAGCGCCTTACCAACTCGATGCGCGACGCTGCATTAGCTATCTGACGATAGAGAATCGCGGCAGTATTCCTGTGGAATTTCGCGCCCCCATGGGCAATCGTATCTTTGGCTGTGATGACTGCCAGCTGTTTTGTCCCTGGAACAAATTTGCCCACGTCAGCGAAGTCGAAGATTTCAGCCCACGTCATGGTCTCGACAACGAGGCCCTGCTGACCCTATTTGCGTGGACCGAGGAAGAATTTCTAGCACGCACAACAGGCTCAGCTATTCGCCGCACCGGCTACGAGGGCTGGCGGCGCAATATCGCGGTGGCGTTAGGCAATAGCGAGGGAGGGGTTGAGGTTACGACGGCGCTGATGGCGAGCCTTGAGAACGCCTCAGCACTACTACGGGAACATGCAGAGTGGGCCCTGTCGCACCTAGCCGAGCGGCGCGCAACAAAGCCCGACCAGGCATAGCTAGGGTTTTTGTTAGGCCTTGTGGTCAGGATCCAACTGAAAGAATTGCGCCCGATAGGTCTGTAGCTCGTCAATCGACTCACGAATATCATCCACGGCCCGGTGAGCGCCCTGCTTCTTGACGGCTTTATGGACATCGGGTCGCCAGCGCACCGCCAACTCTTTGATGGTACTGACGTCAATATTGCGATAGTGCAGGTGGGCCTCAAGCGTCGGCATGTACTTGACCAAAAATCGCCGATCTTGGCTGATAGAATTACCACATAGGGGCGACATCCCAAGCTCAACATATTGCTGGATAAACGCCAGGGTTTGCTGCTCGGCTTCGGCCTCACTGATACCCTCTGCCTGAACCCGGGCAACGAGACCGGACGCTGTGTGGTGGCTCGTGTTCCATTCATCCATAGCATCCAACAATAACTGTGGTTGAGACACGTAGAGTGCAGGCCCCTCGGCAATGACGTTCAACGACGAGTCAGTGATAATCGTCGCGATCTCCAAAATGCGCTCTACCTCGGGATCTAAACCCGTCATCTCAAGGTCCATCCAGACCAGATTTTCCGAATAGTTCAACAGCCTTCCTTTTCAACACACGTACCTGTAGACCCGCCATAATAACCGAAAAACGTCCGGACGTGCAGAACGAAGTTTACCTGTCGCTGAAGCATACGTAATCAGGGTTGGCAGAAGCAGGCTGGCATCCTTTAGAATG
>JBLHRT010000055.1:0-12169 GCA_047626255.1 Candidatus Azotimanducaceae bacterium | reverse complement strand
CGCAGCAGGCTGCCGTTACTGCCAAGCTCATACATCACACAACGCCGTGAAGCGCGGCGTCAGTGCCGAGAAGATGGCGCGAGCATTTGAGTTTGACCAGTGCGATTTATTCAGTGACGCAGAGAAAACAGCACTGCGGGTCGCGCTGCACGGCGGCACGGTGCCCAATGGCGTAGAGGCAGAACACATGGCAGCGTTACAACAGCACTACACCGATCAGAATATCGTCGAGATCGTCGCGGTTATTTCTCTATTTGGCTTTCTGAATCGCTGGAATGACACCATGGCCACCAGTCTCGAGCCATCAGCCCAAGCCTTCGCCGCCGAGACACTCGGTAGCGCCGGTTGGCAGGTCGGCAAACATTGATCTGACGCCTGAAACAAGGACTTAAAAACAGAAAGGCAGTGAATGCACTCCGACCCCTTCCGCACTAACTAGGCTCGAATGACAAGAAGGGGTTCAGCAAACGCTTAAATGTGCCGACCATCTGGATAGGTGCCTCAAGCACCGACAAACAGACACATGAGCAGTTTGCCGTTGCAACAGGCATATGCACATTGCCTGGCTCGCGGATAATAAAGTCACCCTCATGGTACACGCCCTCGTCATCGGAGAAACTGCCCTGCAGTACAACGGTAATTTCCTGCCCGCTATGGTCATGAATGGGAGCCTTGCCGCCCGCCTTAATATGATGTAAAGCCAGCTCGAACTGCTGCTCACCGACGGGCAAGCGTGCAACCTTCAAAGACGGTGACAGGCGACGCCATTTAGCCCCGCCAACTGGCAACAGTTTGCTCACCAGCGGTGGCAATAATGATGCAGGCAGATCGGTGGCCAGCGCCACCTTGATGTCTTCTCCGTCGTCACGATCCAAAGCTTCAAGCTGTGACATAACCGACGACAAACAACCTCCTGAGACTTGCTCAGGCGCCACGTCGTTAAGAAATTTCCCGCCGATTTCATTCAGCGTCGATACGTGCGCCTGACAGCGCTTGCAATAGTGAAGGTGCGTGGAAACAGATACTGCTAATGCAGGGCTTAGGCTGCCAGACGAATACTCGACCAGTAAATTTGCATCCGGATGAAGTCTTACTTCAGACATCCTTTTTATTCTCCTCTGCAGTCATCCGCAGCTGTAACCGGTTTAGCGCCAGTCTGATTCTCGATTTGACGGTACCCAGTGGCAGCGACAACTCGTTCGCGACCTCGCTGTGAGACTTACCTTCAAAATATATTTTCGCGACTACATCCAGTTGCTCGGGCGGCAAATAAGCCAAGTTCTCCCTCACCGTATCTCGGTTGCGCTTTTGGATTAAAGACGTATACGAAGGATTCTCTTCACTGGATTCGTAGATGTCCTCTGCCTCAATATCCCGGCTTGATTTTGACTCCCGACGCAGCCAATCGATGCGGCTGTTTCGAGCGATGGTATAAATCCAGGTACTTGCAGAAGACTTCGTCGCATTAAAGCTATCGGCCTTGCGCCAGACCTTAATCATGGTCTCCTGCACAAGTTCCTCCGCCCTTTCAGGCCCTAAGGACGACCCTTTCATCAGAAAACCCTTGATCAGCGGTGCGAAGTGACTGAAAAGCTCAGAGAACGCCTGTCGATCGCGTTCAGCCCCCACTTTGATAAGAAGCTCGCTCCAATTGTCTGACCTTGCCTCTGCTAGCATAACTACCTTATTTGCATTGACCGTCTTTTTGCTGGCTGTGATCATACCTTTTTCCGCTCTTTTTACCAAACAGCCGTGATACGCTTAAATCGCTCGAACGGATCAGCAGCGAGTCAACCGGCAGTAGATCGACTATGATGGGGCAACCACGAGACCAACTCTGATAGAGAAGCGATATGACGTCAACCCGCGCGACCCTTGTGCCTAGCGCAACTGTACATCTTGTTGAGCGCTTACGCGCCAACCTGGCGACAGTCATCCAATCTAACAATCACAGTATAAACTGGCTGCTAAGTGCGTTTTTCGCCGGTGGTCACGTACTACTCGAAGACGTACCCGGCACGGGCAAAACAACCCTTGCCAAGGCCCTAGCCGCCTCAGTAAGCAGTGATTTCAAGCGCATTCAGTTCACGCCCGACCTGCTCCCCTCGGATATCCTCGGGGTTTCGATTTTTGATCAGCGCGAGCAAGACTTTCGCTTCAGACGCGGCCCGGTATTTACCCAAATCCTGTTAGCCGATGAAATCAATCGTGCTTCGCCGCGCACCCAGTCCGCGTTGCTTGAAGCCATGGCTGAAAACCAGGTCAGTATCGAGGGGCAGCGCTATACCATGGATGACTTGTTCTTTGTTATCGCCACCCAAAACCCCATTGAGCTACAAGGCACCTACCCATTGCCAGAGGCGCAAATGGACCGCTTTGCCCTGCGCTTTAAGCTGGGCTATGTCTCTGCCGAGGATGAACTGAAAATTCTTGATGCCCAACGCAGCACCCATCCACTCACGACACTTAAACCTGTCGTCAGTCAAGTCGATATTCTGGATATTCGCCGGGCGGCGCAAGAGACGCGGATCAGCACCGAATTAAAACGCTATATCATCGGCCTGATCGGTGCCACACGGGCACATCCGGACGTCGCCATGGGCGCCAGCCCGAGAGCAGGCATCATGCTGATGAAGTGCTGCCAGGCCCTTGCGCTCATCAAGGGGCAGGATTTCGTCACCCCTGACCTGATACAGGAACTCGCACACCCCGTTATTGCACATCGCCTAGCCCTCAACGGCGATGCCCAATTCAATGGCCGTGGTGCTGATCAGATCGTCACCGATATCGTTTCAAACCTGACTGTGCCGGCCTGAGTTCGCATGCTTAAGGACCGGCTTTATCCAGCCTATGCTCGTTTCGCCAGGCCAAAAAAACATCAAAACCGGCGCACCACTGACCGTGGGCGTATGGTTCAGACCGGCCTGAGTATCTCTGCGGCACTCGGCGTCGACACAAACCTAAATCTGATATACCAGTTGTTTGCACTGCTGCTGTGCCTCCTGATTGTATCCAAGCTGGCCTTGCGCTTGCATCCACCAAACGTCAGCATTAGCCGACACTTGCCCCGTTTTGCGACAGATGGCCAAGCATTTGACTACACCCTTAAGGTAACCAACTTGGGCCAGCGGGTTGAAACCGACTTGCAGGTCGTCGACACCCTAGTCATCAAAGCGCCATCACGGGACGAATTTCAGCAACGGGTAGAACCCGGCGAAGAGACCCGTAACGCCTATGATCGAGCCATCGGCTTTCACCGCTTTATGTGGCTGTTACGGCGCAAAACAGGCATCACGCTGCAAGCAACGGTGGTGCCCGACCTCGGCCTGACATCGACAGCGCAGATCACCATCACGGCAACACCATTGCGACGCGGCCTGGTTCACTTCGACGCATCCAGCCTCCACTATCCTGATCCCTTCGGCCTTTACTTGGGTTTGCAACACTTCAAGCACACCCAGCAACTGCTGGTTCTACCCCGACGCTATTCAATAAGCGCAAACCTCGAACTACCTGGCCGCTCGGATGCGAGGGCCGGTGTTAGCAACGCCAGCCTAGCCACTGGCGACTCAGACGAGTTTGTCTCTCTACGAGATTATCGCGAGGGCGACCCCCTACGACGAGTTCACTGGCCGAGCAGTGCCAAGCGCGGCAAACCGGTCATCAAAGAGTTCCAACGCGAACACTTCGCCCGCCATACCCTGATTCTGGATTCCGTTTTCGATGATGCAACCATCTTCGAAGAAGTTATCTGCGTTGCCGCCAGCCTGCTTATGAAGATGCGCAGCAGCGACCGTGCGATGGATCTTTTGATGCTCACGCATCAAGTACAGCATCTTCAACCAGACCATACCGGAACTTCACAGTTACAGGCCCTAGCCATGTTGCACGCCAGCACGTTACCGTTTGCTGCGTTGAGTGATGCATGTCTGCGCCTACAAAACGATACCAGCGGCTGCGTGCTGGTACTGGGTGCTTGGGACAAGGCACGTCAGTCACTGCTGGAGAGCTTGCAGGCGCGTCAGATGCCTGTCAGCGTTTTCTTAATCTGTCGAACTGCTGACGAGGCTATTGAGCTGCCGGCTCACAGTTATCAGTTACCCATCGGCCAGATACAAGAAATGCTGGGCGGCATGTGAAATTACGCTACATACAATTCATTAGCACTTTGTTCTGGGGCTACCAGGCTGACCTCCTACTATGGGCCATCCCCATGGGGCTCATCCTTGAACTCAGGTTTCTCACAAGCTGGCGCTGGGCCCTGCAGCAGGCCGATTTTTATCGGGTTGCAGACCTGACGAGCCTCGGACTGCTCGGCGCCATCGTGTTTCTATTCTTGAACGCCCGTGAATACCATTTCATTACCACGCTGATGCAATGGCTACCGCTCATGTTCTTCCCGCTGGTCGCCGTGTTTGCTTACAGCACCACGTTACGAATGCCCATGGATGTCTTGTTTTATTCGTTGCGCCGACAGCAATCACCCGTGACCCAATCCTGGGATTTGGACTACCTGTTTTTCAGTCTTTGCCTGGTCGCCAGCGGCATGAATGCCGAACATCGTGAGATCTACCTACCGATAGCCGGTAGCCTGCTGACCTTGGCAATGCTAAGAATTCGGTCCACCCGCTATGGGTTACCGACCTGGCTGATGCTCGTGGCTATCATCGCCTGCTTGACGCTGGCCACCCAAGCAGGCCTACGCCAGACACACCTTGTGATGAAATCCAAAACCCAAGCCTGGATCGAGCAGATGATTCAGAACAGGACTGATCCCACACGCAACAAAACGGCTATCGGCTCCGTCGGAGCACTCAAACTGTCTGATGCGATTAAACTGCGTCTGGCGATCGATCCCGGCACACTGCCCCCCGACCTACTCGTTGAGGCCAGTTATGACATTCCCGATGGTCCACTGTGGCTTACTATGAAGCCCGATTTCAAGACGGTGCCCAATACGGCGGAGTTTCGCTGGGACCTCAATCCTGCGGCCCAGGCTGAGGCACACGTCACGCTTTACCAGACCTTCGACAACGACGCCCCCATACTGGCACTGCCTTGGAACACAACGGTGGTTGAAAACTTGCCGGCCATTGGGCTACAACAGAGCCAACTTGGCGTCGTGCAGGCGCAGGGTCTGGTACCTAGCCCCTACTTTCGAGTTCGCCACGCCCCTGGTGCCAACAGCGGCAGCCCGCCCAGCGATACCGACCTTTATGTACCCACCTCCCAGATTGATGTCCTGGTCGACACCCTGGCTAATCACACGGACACTGGCCTGTCGCCACGCAATATCATCAACGCTATATTTGCTGATTTTCGCTACAGCTTAATACTCGACGGCGATGAGGAGGCACCCGTGCAACGCTTTTTAACCCAACGCAAAGCCGGACACTGCGAGCACTTCGCGACAGCCACCGTGCTGCTGTTGCGCCAGATGGGCATTCCCGCTCGCTACGTTATCGGATACGCAGTGCAGGAATACAGCCCGCTGTTGCAGATGTATGTGGTCCGCGAGCGTCATGCTCATGCCTGGGCCATGGCGTACATGGACAACCAGTGGCAGGTTGTCGACACCACCCCATCGACCTGGGCTGCAACCGAGGCCGCGCAGACGAGCATACTGCGCCCAGCCATCGACCTTATCGCCAATGTTGGCTTCCTGATCGGGCGTTGGTGGCGCGAGCAACGCGTCGCCGACTATGAGCGCATCCTCTTTGCCCTCAGCGGCCTGCTAGGCTTGTTCCTCATCTGGCGTATCAGCCACAGCAAGCAGGTTGATGTACGCTCGCGGGAGGGCCTTGATACGGTCACAGAGCGTATTCATGGCCAGGAGTCAGCCTATTTCGAGATTGAACGCCTACTCACGGCTCGCGGCCTATTTCGTGACCCGGGCGAGCTTCCCCAACACTGGGCGATGCGCGTCGGCCATCCAGAGTTACTTGACCTGCTACACATACATCAACGCTGGCGCTTTGATCCACGGGGCCTGCCGGTAACAGAACAGCATCGACTGCGCACATTGGTGGATGACTGGCTAGCACAGGATCGAGCAGTGACAACTAGTGAGAGCCAATAGCCACTTAAAAGCGCTTGATTCACCCCTTATTAATTGCCGACTGGGCGATATTCTCGCGTATAATACATCGTCTAATCTTGTCTTACTGCGGGCGTGACACTGTGAATGTGAAAGAGCGAATGGCCTTTATCATCCAAAAAGAAGCTGAAGCCATCAGCAACATCCAAGTCACCGACGCGTTTGAGCAGGCCCTCACCCTGCTGCTTGAGTGCCCCGGCAAGGTAATCACCACCGGTATAGGCAAAGCCGGCTACGTCGCCAATAAATTTTCTGCAACCCTGTCATCTACCGGCACCCCGGCATTTTTTATTCATCCTGCAGAAGCAGGTCATGGTGATCTGGGCATGGTCAATGCCGATGACACGATCATTGCGTTTTCCACCAGCGGCAAGTCAATCGAAGTTATCGAGATGTTGGAAAATGCTCGTCAGTTAGGCGTCAGCCGCGTCATTGGCATAACGTCCCATACTGACTCGCCCATGCGCGCACTCAGCGAAATCATTCTTGATATGGGCAGCAACATCATTGAGCCCTGCCCGTTGAAGGTGACCCCCAGCGCCAGCATCGCAGTGATGCAGGCGATCAGTGATTCACTGGCCTTAACGTTGATGGAGCTCAAAGGCTTCACGACTCATGACTATGGCATGCGCCACCACAAAGGCTACCTGGGCTCGATCACGCGCAAACCTCACCAGTACGACAGTTCGGTGAAATAATGTCCTACGACTCTACAGACATGGGGAGCCCCCAACTCGACCCGACCGTGATTGCCGACAAGTACATTGGTGAGATCAAGCGAGAAATCGATCGTCTCGACACCCGCATCAAGGTCGTCGGTCTGATTGCTAGCGATGACAAGCCATCACTGTTCTATGCCCGCGCCACCCAGCAAAAGTTCGACGCTATTGGCATCAGCTACGACTTGCGTCATATCAAACGCCTTGACCTGGAAAGCGAGATAATTAGCCTCAATGCTGACCCCCAGATCCATGGCATCTTTATCTATTTTCCTGTGTTCCATAATGAACAAGACAGCTATTTGCGCAATCTAGTGGATTATCAAAAAGATATTGAGGCAGGCAGCCAGTACTGGACCCGAAAGTTATATGCCAACGACCGACTGGCGCTCAATCACGACCCAGATCGCAAGGCATTGTTACCTTGCACGCCACTGGCCATCATTAAAATGCTAGCCGAAATTGGCCTTTATCCGGACGCCGTAGAGCGTCCGTTGACCGGTCAAACGGTCACCATTTTTAATCGCAGTGAAGTCATTGGCCGCCCTCTGGCGGTTATGCTATCTAACGATGGCGCCCGGGTGTACTCGTTTGACCTGAATGGCCCGTTGCTATTTCGCGATGCCAGACCGGAGGAGATTGATATTTCTCGCGCCACGGCGCTGCAAGAATCAGACATTGTCATCACCGGCGTACCCAGCCCGCAGTTTTCAAGGGTTCAGCAAAGTGAGATTCGACAAGGCAGCGTTTGCCTGAACTTTTCCAGCCTGCCCAACTTTGCTGACGACATCGAAGACCATACGGGCATCTTCATTCCTAAGGTCGGGCCCATGACGGTGGCCATGTGTATGCGTAACACTATCCGTTTGTACACCAACTTCCACCAGGTCTAATCAATGCTCACCAACCAAACCATCGAGACTTATCTGCAGCAACTGGCCGGCAAAACGTCCACTCCGGGCGGTGGTGCCGCAGCCGGCATCAGCGGCGCTCAGGCAGCCGCCCTACTCGGCATGGTGGCGCAGTTCAGCCAGCAACCCACACTGATGCAAACCGTGATTGATGCTTGCGATCGTAGCGCGGGCGCTTTCATGCGCATGGCACAGGAAGATATCACCGGCTTTAAGGCCGTCATGACCGCCTACGGTTTACCCGCCACAGACAGTACCAGCAAGCAGCAGAAACAGATCGCCGTGCAAGAAGCCCTAGGAGCTGCCGTCGCCGCGCCACTGGCCATGATCGATGAGGCTATGACGTTGATAGCTTTAGCCCAGCAACTACAAACACATGGCAATAAAAACCTCATCACCGATGTGGGCATCGCCGCCAGCCTGCTACTTTCATGCCTGCAGTCATCACAATTGAACCTACGCGTTAATCTGCGGTCTATCAAAACGCAAGAATTAATTGAACGCTGCCAAGCGCAACTGTTAACCGTGCAACAAGGTGTTGCCGCGTGCCAACAGCTCATTGCCGCTATAGACACCAGTCTCATATAACGAACACCTGTGACCTTAAAGACCCACCATCATTGAGTAGACGCCCTATCATCTTACCATCACAGACCGTTATTAAGAGCGGTGCTAGACGATGCTGCAGCCTCCTGACACAGCAGATACCCCAATGGCTCGTCATGTGCCTCACCCTGTCGCCCCTGGCGGCCACTCAACTCATTGCTGCAGACGAATTAGTAAAGGCGCGATCAGGCTCTGCGATCAGCGTCTTTGAAAATCGCATTGCTGATCAGCTAATGACCCAGATAGACAATGACTTTGCGTTACTGCCTATGGACGGTCTGGGGCTTGAATACCGGGTGGCACGTATAGTCGGCAGTCGGCTGGCGGTATTGGCTCACTACCAGCAACAGATCGACAGTCTTGACCCGAAGCTGCTTGATCCGAACAACAGCCTGCGACTCGCCGCATTACAAGCCACGCAGCAACAACTACAGCAACAACGTGATTACGCGACGCAAGACGCTGCACTGAGCCCCTATCACGGCCCACATATTGATCTGCTTCGCCTTGTCAGCCTTCTGCCTATCAACCCAAATTCCACTGCTACAGGTCCGCTAGACCAAACGAATCCAGACGATGGTATCAGCCCGCTACTGGCTGAACTGGCCTTGCTCGGCCGCACACTGAACAAGCCGGTAATCCTCAGCCCACTGATGACGACTCAAGAATGCATTACAGTGATAGCCAGCCTCACACAGGCCGTGGAAGCAAAACAGTTGACTGACAGCCTTGACTTGCGCCTACTTGACGCCGGCGTCGATGCGGCGACACGACGCGACTATCACGACAAATTTAGCGCGACTTTGCAACAGCATGTGTTGCCGGGTCTTACCAAACTTGCTGATGGATTGTCCTGTGACGACGTGGGTCCAGGCACCGACCTCGCCTACTATGCCTATCGTCTACAACGTTTTGGCGCAGCGCAACGTCATGCTGATGCCGTGCATGCGCTGGGCCAAAAGGCCCTGGGCGACCTACAGATCGAGATCACCCTTCTATGGCAAAGCTTGCATGCTGAAAACCCTGCCGATCACCCCACATTGGCAGAGATTCGTAAAGACGCGTTGTTGTATCTGGGCACTACTGCAGCGGCTCGTCAGGGTCATCTATCACGTCTCAGCGACCTGGTCATCAGCGTGCAAAAGCAGCTGGCAGCTACCGTCCTAGACTTAGCCCTACCTGACCTTGAGATCATCGCGGAGCCAGACCTGTTGGCAGCCTCCAGCCTGCCTTTCACGTACCGGTTTACCCGCGGAGGACCCGCCCAACTTGCCGTGAATTTCAATTCAACCGCATCGTTCAGCCAGCACCAACTAGTCGCCAGAACCTATTATTCAACCATCCCAGGGCAACATTTAGTACGGCATGGTTTTGTTAATCGTGCTGACCGCCAAGCGTCACCCTTGCTGGGCATCGCTGACAATCCTGCCTACTTTGACGGCTGGCCCCTGTATCTCACCAACCTGCTTCTCAATGATGCCAGCCAGATAAGCCTGACGAGACTCGGACTGTTAGAGCTCAACGCAGAGATGTCAGCCATGCTGGTGATCGATACGGGTCTACATGAACTTGGCTGGTCGAGACAGGCCGCCATCAACTTCCTCATCACCAACACCGTGATGGCGACTTACCACGCCGAGCGCTTAGTTGACGAGGTGAGATTCAGGCCCGCATCGATGAACAGCACCTACTTAGGCATGACACAGATTGAGACATTGCTGGCAGATGCCTCCGGGCAGAATCGCGACAATAAGCCGTCCCTATCATGGCAGGCGGCGCTAGCAGCCGGCCCAGTCACCGCCAGCCTGCAACAGGCATTGCGTGACTGGCTAACAGAACGCCAATAGCTCAGCTATTGTGTCAGCAATTGCTGTATCAGCGTCCTGATAGCGCCCATATCGAATGGTTTATTGCAGATTGCGGATACGCCTGATTTAACGACGGCATCAAGCCGAGCTTCGTTGTTTTCTGAGGTGATCATAATGATAGGAATGCTGGACTGTATCGAGTTGTTGCGAATATGATTCACGAGGCGTTCACCGTCCATCTGGGGCATATTATAATCGGTGATCAACAGGTCATAGATAGATGCATCCATCATGCCGACCGCCTCAAGCCCGTCCTGAGCCCAGAATATCTGCTCCAGACCAAACCTTTCTAATAGCTTGATAATATGGTTACGAGCGGTTTGGCTGTCATCCACCACCAGCACCCGAATTGACTCCAGATCCACGTCTTCAAGACCTACCATCTCGTCATCGACTAATTCGGCCGCTGCATGCAGCGCCAGACTAAGATCGCCGATGGCAAAGGGTTTAGGCAATATCGCCATCACGCCCGCTTGCTTGATAGGCTCCAGCGATGCCCAACGACTCTCGCTGGAAACGAGGACAAACGGCACGAGTTCAAGATCAGGGTCTGTACGCATGCGCTGCACCAGCTCGCCACCTGTTGATTGATCAAAGTACATGGAGCTGATCACCAAGTCGGGAACAGCCCGCTTCATAATCGTCCAGGCCTCTTCCGGAGAACGAGCACTCTCAACATTAAAACTGCCAACCTCACCCAATTGGTTGGTGATGATCTTAGACTGGGTATTGGACGGTTCCAAGAGCAGAATCGCAAGGTCACTAATAGAAAGTTGGGGCACGATTACATCATCACTCATGGAAGCCTACGGTAAGTGTAGTCACTAACGTGAGTAATGACATGAAATTTCCTGCGACTTTCCTGCATAGCCGGCGCTGGCTTGTTATTGACACGGGTAGCTTGAAAAATCTCGCCACCTATTGGTGAGCCTCACCACTGACAAAACTCAACACGCATCGACTTTCTACTTTCATCTTATAAATCAATGGGCTGAAAAATTGGCGCGCGAGTTGCAGTACTCACATCAGACTCATCCAACGGAAAGATAACCTGATGAAAAAAGCACTCATTACCCTCGTCGCTTGCTACCTCTCGATGATCGCCATCATCGAAGTCGCGCACGCCTCAGACACCAACCAATGTGACATGGCACTGCGCAGCGCTATTCGCATTACGGCAGATAGAATAGAAGTCATCAGCGCCAACGGTGTACTTATGCAGATATCAAGCGAAGACCAGTTACTCGTTGCCGACAAACCTGTGCGCCTAACCAAGCAGCAACGTCAATTGGTGAAGGCATACAGCCTTCAAGTACGCGAGACAGTGCCCGCCATTGTTGATATAGCCCTCGAGGGTGTTGAGCTCGGTCTAACAGCAGTCACTGAGGTCTTTTACGGACTGCTTGATGCCGAACCTCCCGCTTCACTGACCACTGCCCTTGGTAGGATCAAAACCCGTGTTGATCAAAAACTCAGTCGCGAGAATGGCAATATCTATCTCGACGCCAGGGGCGTGTCCGACCTAGATAGCGTTATGGAGAAACTGGAGCCCGAAATTGAAGCGCTCATGACGGCATCTCTGGGCGAGGTTATCACTCACATTGGTAACTCGCTCAAGGCCGAAGATAGCAGCCTCGCGGAAAGCATCACCCGTCTTACCGAACGGATGGAAGGCTTTCCCGAGCAACTCGAAACGCGTCTGGAGCGACAAGCGCAAACGCTGAGCACCAAGGCTGACGGCCTCTGTCAGCAGTTACAAGACTTGCAACTCGCCGAGCTTGAGCTGCAGGATGCCATTCCCGCCGCTAAGCCCTTTGATCTCGTCGAACCACAAGCCAGCCTGCTGTCAACAGCACTATAGAAACGCTGATAAAACCGCCTTCTCAAACGATGGGTCAAACGATGGGTCAAACGATGGGTCAAACGATGGGTCAAACGATGGGTCAAACGATGGGTGGCATCGGACAA
>JBLHRT010000054.1:0-12205 GCA_047626255.1 Candidatus Azotimanducaceae bacterium | reverse complement strand
GTCAAGCTCGCCATCGAGATCAAGATCATCATCCAAATCAAGCTCGTCATCATCAAGATCAAGCTCGTTATCATCAAGATCAAGTTCGCCATCATCGAGATCAAGATCATCATCAAGATCAAGCTCGCCATCTAAGGACAACGTTTCACCGCCAAGATCAAGATCAAGATCAAGCTCGTCTGGATCAGCAACGACCGGTGTTTCGAGTATCACCGTTTTGTCATCCTTCGCGCTGCCGCTATCATCGGCATCGAGATCCAACTCTAGATCATCGGCGCCATCAAAATCGTAAACATCTTCCTCGGTCTCACTGTCGAGATCATCTAGGTCGAACGAAAGCTCATCGTCGTCGCCATCGAGAGGCGCTTCGATCGCGACAATCGGCTCATCGCTGATCATGGTAGCGTCCATCGCCGCTGAAGCATCCTCTGCAGCACCAGGAATTTCAGCCTGCAGGGTCAACGCCTGTTCCAGCGCCGCGGCATCACCCAAGGGACGAAGTTGCTCAAGCGCAAGATTAAAGGCAACTCCATCACCGGTCTGTACCAGGACCTCTAATAGCTTCAAGCGCAGATCTGTACGCATGGGTTCTGCGTCGATCGCTTTTTCAAGAAAGCCAATAGCCTGAGGAAAACGTCCGTACGCAATATAAATCTCTACTTCGCCGAGCACGTCCGACGTCTCTGGGGATACATCCTCATCGAAGTCACCGATGGCATCAATCGTCAGGGATTCGGACGACTGCGTATCTTCTTCATCATCCACCGATGTCTCTTCTAGCGGCTGAGGGTCAAAGTCATCATTGTCCAACTCGGTAGGGTCCTGACGTCGTTTGCGAACCAACAAACCGGCAATCAAACCACCGATCAGCAGTATTCCTAAGCCCCCAAGTACATAAGGGTTAGCCAGTAAACTATCATTCGCTTGGACCGGCGCTATATTACCAGCACTCGCCTGGGCTTTTAGGATCTCGGCGCGCAAGGCTGCAAGCTGATCATTCTTGAGCGTGACGATCTCATTGAGCGTCTCAATCTGGCCGCTCAAATCATCCAATCGTGTCGTCAGATCGGCATTAGCACGTCGGCTACGATCTAGATCTTCCCGGGCGACAGCCAAACTGCCCTGAAGGTCCCCACTGGAGGAATTCTCTCCACCGGACCGCTGGCCTGCGCCATCGCCGCCGCTGCCAGCTGCCAGCAGCTTTAGCTCGCCGCTCTCACCGGCTGCATCACCCTCTTGACTTGGATTCCGGCGCGCCGCACCGTCTAACTGAGCCACAGGACGACCATCTCGATAAGCATCGAAGTCATCATTCTGGGCACGGACTTCATCCAACGCAGCAACAGCAGAGAGATTGCTGATTTCACTGCTGTCAGGGATGCGCAACACATAACCAGCTTTCAGCAGATTAATATTGTTGTTAATGAAAGCCCTAGGATTCGCCTCCTTCAGCGCCAACATGGTTTGCTGAACCGTCACTCGATTATCTGGGCGGACTTTTAAGGCAATTTTCCACAACGTATCTCCGGCACCTGTAACGCCGTAATCGCTCTCATCCACGCGGCCTTCCTGCAATTCTGACGATGACGTGCTGGCAGCAGGCTCAACAATCCGCGTTGCTTTTCGACGGATAGGCGTTGATGGTTGCGGCGCGGAGGGGCGCGCCAGCGCAGCGGCGCGCTGCACCTTTGCCGCCTGCAACGGTGCAGCCCCGCCTTCGGTGAAAACGGGGGGATCAAGTAATACGGTGTATTCACGCAGAATCCGACCACTTGGCCACAGCGCCTCGACGAGGAAGTTCAAATAAGGCTCAGTGATCGGTCGTGTGCTGGTGATACGCAACAGCCTGCTGCCACCGCCACGATCAATCACAGTAAACCGCAGATCGGTTAAGGCGTAGATGCGCTCCACCCCGATACGCTGGAAGTCTTTTGGGGATGCCAGACTCACCAGAATCTCTTCAACGGCAAGGTCTCGAACACCCGTGAGTTCAACCTCAGCCTTGAATTGCTGGTTAAGTGCAGATTTCAGATCGAGCTTTCCCAACCCCAAACCAAACGCTGCAGACGCACTGAATGCCAGGATGATGGCCGCGAGCCATGATAACCTTTGAATCATTGTCGTTATTACCCCTCATTTCCCCAAAGAGCCTGAACTCCACACCGAAACGTATGCATCGACCTCTGATAGCTTAGGGATGGAACCTAGAAACAGTATACAAATGTTGCTATAAGTCTCGCTTATTAAAGTCTTTTTAACAAAACTTCAGCGATTTGTATACTGTTAAGCGCCGCACCCTTACGCACGTTGTCTGATACGACCCATAGGTTAAGACCGTTGGCTGTAGATATGTCAGCACGCACGCGTCCGACAAACACGGGGTCGGTACCGGCAGAGTCAGAAACGGGCGTCGGATAGCCACCATCAGCCGCCTCATCCATCAACGTCACACCCGGCGCGACCGCCAGCAGCTCTTTGGCGGCAGCCGCAGTCAACGGACCCTTCAACTCAATATGTACAGCCTCTGAGTGCCCATAGAACACCGGCACACGCACACAGGTAGGGTTCACCTCGATGCTGTCGTCCTCGAGTATTTTGTGGGTCTCCCAGACCATCTTCATCTCTTCATTGGTATAGCCATTGTCTTCAAAGCTGCCGATGTGCGGAATAACATTGAAGCTGATCTGCCGACTGAAGACCTTCTGCTCTGTCGGCTGGCCATTAAGCAGGCGCGCAGTTTGCCCGGCCAACTCTTCGATCGCGCGTTTACCCGCGCCTGAAACCGCCTGATAAGTGCACACATTGATACGCCGGATACCCACGGCATCATGAATCGGCTTGAGCGCTACCAACATCTGAATAGTCGAGCAGTTCGGATTGGCTATGATATTACGCGTGGCGTAATCGTCAATCCGTTCAGGATTCACTTCGGGAATGACCAGCGGAATCTCTGGGTCGCGGCGAAAAAACGAGGTGTTATCGATAACAACACAACCCTGAGCCGCAGCAATCGGTGCATATTTTTCCGACACAGACCCGCCGGCCGAAAATAAGCCAATGTGAGTCTGGCTAAAGTCGAAGGTTGCCAGATTCTCAACCCTGATCGACTTGCCCTTGAACTGCAGCGCCGTGCCCGCAGAGTTCTCGCTCGCTAGTAGCACCAAATTATCGACCGGAAAGTTACGCTCCGCCAGTAACTCCAACATCACTTCACCCACAGCACCCGTCGCCCCGACTATTGCCACATTCACCTTATCCACACAACACTCCACTTATCATTCACGTTAACTATCGTTGACCTTAACTGGCTATAACTGCCTGCCATTTACTGACTATCTACTGAGTATCTACTGACTATCTACTGACTAGGCGGCGACGATGCTATGATCAATTCGCCCATAACTCAAATTCATATTTTTTATTGATTCTATAAGTGCCAGGAATGATTGATCTCGATAGCATTAAAGCTTTTGTCGCCGTCGCTGAAACCGGCTCCTTTTCCATCGCGGCGGGACGCCTCCACCTGACCCAGCCCGCTGTCAGCAAACGCATCGCCCTACTCGAAGGACAAATGGACGTGCGCCTGTTCGACCGTATCGGCCGCACGATCACCTTGACAGAAGCTGGCCGCGAACTGGCGCCCAGAGCCCGCCATATTCTGCGCGAGGTGGACGATACCCAACGAGCAATACGTAATTTGAACGGCGCGATCACCGGTCGTTTATCCCTCGCGACCAGTCATCATATAGGTCTGTGGCGATTGCCCAGAGTACTCAAAGCATATTCTGAGCAGTTTCCTGCCGTAGCGCTGGACCTACACTTCATGGATTCCGAGGTCGCACACGAGCAGATTAAACAGGGCAATCTTGAACTTGGGATCATCACCATGGCACCCCACCGCCATGACCGCTTAGCCGCCCTGCCCATTTGGACTGATGAGCTAGTCTTTGTCTGTGCTCCGGATCACACGTTGAGCCAATTTGACCAGATCAGTCTCGCGCAGATCGCTGAATATCCAGCGATTCTGCCAGACATGAGCACCTTCACGGGACGTATCGTTAAACAATTATTTGAGCATAGGGGCCTGAGCATTGATGTCAGCATGTCGACCAACTACCTAGAAACAATAAAAATGCTGATAACCATCGGCCTCGGCTGGAGCGTATTACCTCGCTCCATGTTAGACACCAACACCCACATTCTGCGCCTACCCGACGTCAACATCACCCGTCAGCTAGGCGTGATTCATCACGTCCAGCGCACCCTCTCAAACGCTGCGCGAGCATTTATGACGTTGCTGGCGGAGCATGGCGATGCGCCCGCTGATCAAAAAAAAGACTAAAAGCTCGGCCCGGCAGGCACAACGCCGGCATTCTGGCCGCGATGTCGCAGCAGATGATCCAACAGTACGATCGCCAACATGGCCTCAGCGATGGGCGTTGCACGCACGCCAACACAGGGGTCATGCCGCCCCTTAGTGATAACCTCGGCCGACACCCCTTGGCTATCGACGGTTTTGCCGGGCGTGGTGATACTAGATGTGGGTTTCAGCGCAATACTGACCAGTATGTCCTGGCCTGATGAAATACCGCCGAGGATGCCCCCTGCGTTATTTGAGGTAAACCCATTAGGTGACATTTCATCCCGATGAGCTGACCCCTTTTGCGCGATGCTCGCGAACCCTGCGCCTATTTCTACGCCCTTGACGGCATTGATACTCATCAACGCATGAGCGATGTCAGCATCAAGGCGATCAAATACCGGCTCACCAAGGCCGGCTGGCATCCCCGAGGCTACCAAATTAATACGTGCACCGATGGAGTCGCCCTCACGTCGCAGGGCATCAATCATTTGCTCGAGTTGTGGCACCAAAGCCGGGTCGGGGCAGAAGAATGGATTGCCATAGACCTCATCCCAGTCGACGAGTGATGGCACCAGGTCGCCCATTTGTGCCATATAACCGCGTACCGTTATGCCATGGCTGGCCTGCAGATATTTTTTGGCGATGGCGCCGGCGGCCACTCGCATGGCGGTTTCCCGCGCCGATGAACGACCACCGCCACGATAATCACGCACGCCGTATTTTTGCGCGTAGGTATAATCCGCGTGGGCAGGTCGATAAATATCTTTGATCTCTGAATAGTCTTTCGATTTCTGGTCCTGATTCTCGATCATCAGGCCTATGGAGGTACCCGTGGTGACGCCTTCGAATACACCAGAGAGAATTTTGACCTGGTCTGGCTCCTTACGCTGGGTCGCATATTTAGAAGTCCCTGGCTTGCGGCGATCCAAGTCGACCTGCATATCCGCTTCTGTCAGCGGTAGCCCCGGAGGACACCCATCAACAATGCACCCAAGGGCTGGCCCGTGACTCTCGCCAAAGGTCGTGACTCTGAACATATCTCCAATACTACTGCCTGGCATAGCTTGCTCCACTTCTTAGCTGCCTAGTATAACCCGAACGTCCCATCGGTGCAGCGCTGGCAATATCGCCCTTTACGCCTACACGAGTTTACCTTAGGGTAGCGCTATTAATGAACGGATCAAACATCATGCAAGACGCCTTCAAGAAAATTCTCATAGATATTGGTGAAGATCCCGATCGCGAAGGTCTGGTTGATACGCCCAAACGAGCGGCTAAGGCCATGTCGTTCCTGACTCACGGCTATGGCCAAACCCTTGATGAGATCGTTAACAAGGCGCTATTCGAGTCTGACACTAACGAGATGGTTATCGTTCAGGACATCGAACTGTATTCCATGTGCGAACACCACATGCTGCCCTTCATAGGCAAATGCCATGTCGCCTATATACCGACGGGCAAAGTGCTAGGCCTATCAAAGGTCGCACGCGTGGTCGATATGTACGCCCGCCGGCTGCAGATTCAGGAAAATCTGACCAAACAAATTGCCGAGGCCATCGCCTCTGTCACCGAGGCCTCTGGCGTCAGCGTGATCATCGAGGCAAAGCACATGTGCATGATGATGCGCGGTGTGGAAAAGCAAAATTCCGTGATGAAGACTTCCGTGATGCTGGGAGAATTTCGTGATAGCCCGGCGACACGCATGGAATTTTTGTCACTGCTAAACCTCAGCTCAAGCTAAGTGCTAGCGCCTGACGTCAGCAATTTTGATCAACTCCAACCGGTCCGGCCCAGCGCCTTCGAGGGGCGCTAAGGGTCCGACACCATAAGCTTGCAGGCGCTGCGCACTGATGCCAGCAGCCACAAGCCGTGACTTAAACGCCCCCCCTACCTGAGTAGTACGCTTGATAGCAGCGGGAACCGTCTCTGACGCCCGCAGCCCGTCGTGGGCAACGATATAGATATTGATCGACGCATCGGCCGTTAATATCTGCACGAGCTTTTTTGTCATCTTCTCATCAGGTTCAATATTGAGCTGCACACCCACCAATGTTTGTAAAGCGCGCAACAAATTGTCGCCGTCGAGCAGCGAGGCCTGCTGGTCTTCAATGACATCAAGATGGGCATAAACCTGGCCCGTGGCGCGCTGGGCGACATAGATGGCGGTGTAGTAACCATTGATGATACCGACAATGTAATGCTGAAACTGCTCAGGACCGTACAAAATCCTTCGCTCGAAGACACTGTTCGCCCAATAATTGCTACTGCCACATTCTCTGCCCGCGCACTGATACAGAATTTGACCTTTCTGCTGCAGTTGGGTCGAAAAGAAGTCAAACACCAGCCCCGTACGGTTCTCGTCAGCTATTAAATAGGTATGCCGACTACGCAAGCCTTGCACATAACGTGAAGCCTCAGGTGTAATTTCATGACTGATTTTCTTCAGCGCTCCCAGCATAATACGGTGAGTCGTGACCGCCTCCTCCTGAGAGGAGTCTACCAATTGTGTCCGGGGGTATAGGCTAATCACGCCATCGAGAACCCGACCCTGATCGGCACTAACCGTCGACGCTGCAGCCGTAGACAGCGCAGCCGTAGACAGCGCACTGGGAAGACTCAACAAGACTAACAGCAGTCCCGAGATCATCGCCACTTGATAAGTACGTTGGTGCCAATCCTTCATGCCGGCGTATCCAGAAACCATGACAACTGCCCTGTAGATGGTAAAAATTCATCGAGTTGAATACCCGCAATATAGGCTGTGCCTACCCGCACAGATTCACTCGTCAAGTACTCAATAAACGTACCAATCAATGGTTGATGAGTCACCAACAATAGGCTTTCACCCCCAGACTCCGCCAATTTGCGTAATAAATACCGACAGTCACCGTTGGGCGCAAGCTCATCCCAAGTGGTCAACGGACTACCGTGATCCAGGCAATTAGCGACAAGCTTCGCCGTCTCTGCCGCCCGTCGCAGCGGGCTGTGAATAATCACCGACGGCCGCCAAGGAACCTCTAGCAGGCGCATAGCATTAGCTCGCACTTCGTTCATACCTACCGGTGATAGCGCACGAATGGCATCTGGTCGCGTATTCAGCGCGTCACCGTGACGCATCAACATTAATCTCATATAGTCCTCAAAGGTTTCATGGGCCTGGCAATACTCATTTATCCCAGCCTAGCATAGCCGGCGAATAGGATCATTTAGATCGGCACCAGATCAACCAACTGTTGCTAGAAGCTATCCTAGCATCAACCCGTAAGCTTCTAATAAACATAGATATTGTTTGCGCAAAACAATCGCCAAAATACCGCTTATCCCTATACATCAGAATATATTCAGGTTAACTTTAATCCTTCCACTCTCATCCGGTTGCCCTACGTGTCCGACGCCGTCGATAAAGTACAAACGAGCGCCATTCGCGTTTTGTACCAACTCGCCCAGCAAGTGATCCAAGACGACACCAGTGGCACGCTTTTTGGCAAAACCGGCGCTGATTTACTTGAACGCTTTATCAGTAATATGAACGTGGCGTTCGACGATCTGATGAGCGAGAGCAATTTTCTAGAAAAAACCGTCGACTTCGAAAACTTATCCCTGGTGGAGAATGAAGAACTCACCGCCATGTTCGCGATAGATGGGATGATTGCCGCCGCCCGGAACAATCATTTGGCCGGTCTTATCAGCTTTAATACACGCCTCAGTAATATTCTGCTCGACGATAATATACACGTCGACGAGTCAAATAACCCACTGGACCCACAACAAATCGCCAGCGCTTTCAAGACTGCCACACAGCACCTTGAGCGCAGCGGACCAGAGATTCTGCTGCTGTACCGTAGCTTCAACGAATTCGTTTTGAAACAGTTAGACAAAGTCTTGCAGGAAGCCAACCAGGTTCTGATAGATCACGGCGTTATTCCCAAGCTCCGCATAGAAGCTGCCACTCGAATGCCTGAGACCACGAGCGCCGTGCGCGCCAAGCCTCGCCGGGGCTCCGGTGTAGTCCAAAGTTTCGGTATGGTCGAAGAAGAACCCTTTGATGCCGAAACGGAAAACTCCGAGTTGTTCGGCATGATGCAGAACCTGCTCCACCGCGACCTGGCAGAAGGATCTGCTGCGCCACAAGTCTCTACCGGTGATGGGCAGCAGTACGCGGTGCCCGCCTCGATGATTGCCGCCGGCATGACGGACGACCTATTGAAACCCACAGCGGGTGAGGCCGTGCAGATGGTCGACCAGCAGACGCTGATGTCGATTCTGACCAACATTCAAAAGTCGCTGCACGAGCGAGAAAACACGGTTATTCCCAAGACAATCGCTGATGTCGAAAAGATTGATGTAGGTGGCTCACTGTCAGAAATGCTACAGCAGCGCGAGCCCGGCAGCGCGCAAGCCATTGACCCACAGTCAGCGGATGTCATCAATCTGGTATCGCTGTTATACGACGCGATCTGGAAAGATGACTCTCTGGCCATTCCTATTAAGGAGCTGATTGGCCGAACGCAAGTGACCATTATTAAGGTCGCACTATCGGACACCACATTTTTTAATCGTGAGAATCACCCTGCCCGCCGCATACTTAACGAGTTTGCTGAAGCTGGAATTGGCTGGACTGAGGTTGAACATCTCGACCAAGATCCGCTGTACCAAAAGATCAGCGAACTCGTCACAAAACTGCTGACAGAATTCGACGGCGAGATTGGCTTCTTTGATGATCTCATCAAAAACTTCAGACAGTTTCGAACTAAAGAGGCTGCCAAGACCTATCGCTTAGAACAACGCATCATGCGGGCCAAGGAGCGCAAGGAGCGGGTTGAGGATATTCATGAGCTCGTCACACAAAAAATCGCAGAACGTCTTTTAGGCAGAGATTTACAAAGCTTTGTGCACGAGTTGCTCAATACTGTCTATCACAAGTTCATGGTCATGCTCGTCCTTAAAGAGGGCCCTGGTAGCAATGCCTGGACACAGGCCATCAACACTATCGATGTGCTGTTGTGGAGCGTTCAGCCGAAAGACCTGAAGGGGGATCGGGTGCGCCTTGAAACGGTTAACCCGCGTCTACTGAACAATCTTCGCAAGGCGTTTCGCATTGCACAGGTTGAGAGCCATGAGATTGATAGCCTGATTAACCAACTCAAGCTGATCCAGGAAGCCTCGCTGCAAGGCAACGAACTCCCCCAACCTACGAGGCAGAAGAAGAAAAAGCCCACTCATAGCAGCGATCTAGCCATCATTGGGGAAGCGTGCGAAACCATCGATTCGGCCGAGTCAGCGGCGCTCATCGCCATGAGTGATGAGCTTGCCAATTATGAGCTTGTGAGTGATGGACCTGCTGGTGATGAACTTACCGATGAGCTAGATGACGAGCTCGTAAATGGTGAGCTCGCAGATGACGATCCTGACATGCAACGAGTCGATCAACTCGGGGTGGGTGTCTGGGTTGAGTTCCTCGGTGAAGACGATCAGGCTATCCGCTGCAAACTCGCCGCCAAGATTAACGCCATTGATAAATACATCTTTGTTAATCGTCAGGGCGTCAAAGTCGTCGAAAAAACCCGCATGGGTCTCGCCAGAGAGTTAAAAGACGGTACCGTCAAGATGATCAGCGAAGGCCTGCTTTTCAGTCGCGCGCTGGAATCAGTGATTGGCAATCTGCGAGAATCTCAGCAAGAACAGCAGACAGGCGGCGCCTACCAACCTGCAGAGCAGGTCTGACGTACGCATAAAAGAGGCATAAAAAAAGGCATAAAAAAAGGCGATTTCTCGCCTTTTTTTATGCCTGCTAACGTCTTACCGTATTAACTCCCGGACAACTCCAGCAACAACTTGTTCAAACGACGCACATAGCTGGTGGGCTCTTCCAGGTGGCTACCCTCGGCAAGCATGGCCTGATCAAACAGCACCAATGCGAGGTCAGCAAAACGTGCTTCATCTTTCTCAGCGTTGAGCTTGAGCACCAATGGGTGCGTTGGATTCAACTCGAAGATGCGCTTATTGCCCGGCACAGCCTGACCAGCCGACTCTAGAATACGTCGCATCTGCATACCCATTTCGTCTTCATTCACGACCAGACACGCTGGTGAGTCTGTCAGACGATGTGTAACGCGTACCGACTCCACCTGATCATCGCCAAGTACCGTCTTGATACGTTCGAGCAGATCACCGAACTCTTTCTCAACCGCCTCGTTAGCTTCCTTCTCTTCTGGATCTTCGAGATCACCAAGATCCAAAGAGCCTTTTGCGACATCCTGGAACTTCTTATCCTCAAACTCAGACAGATGACTCATCAGCCACTCATCGATACGGTCAGTAAGGATCAACACTTCGATGCCTTTCTTCTTAAAGACTTCCAGGTGCGGGCTATTGATGGCAGTGTGGTAGTTATCTGCCGCGACATAATAGATTGTCTCTTGGCCCTCTTTCATCCGACCCATATAGTCAGTTAGCGACTGATTCTGGTCCTTGTTGTCACTGCTGGTTGTGGCAAAACGTAGCAGTTTGGCAATCTTGTCCTTGTTAGCAAAGTCCTCTGCCACACCTTCCTTGATAACCTGACCAAACTCGCTCCAGAATGTCTGGTACTGCTCAGGCTCTTTCTTCGCTAACTTGTCCAACATATCTAATACACGCTTGGTCAGCGCACTACGCATCGCATCAATAGCAGGGTCTTTCTGCAGAATCTCACGAGAGACATTCAGCGACAGATTGTTGGAGTCAACCACACCCTTGACGAAACGCAGGTACAAAGGCAGAAACTGCTCTGCCTCATCCATAATAAACACGCGCTGCACGTAGAGTTTGAGGCCACGGGGGGCCTCGCGCTGCCACATATCAAAGGGCGCCTTGGAGGGAATATAAATCAAACTGGTGTAATCGAGCTTGCCTTCAACCTTGTTGTGACTCCACGTCAGGGGAGCCTGGTAATCGTGAGATACCAGATTGTAGAACTCTTTGTACTCCTCGTCAGTGACGTCAGTACGTGAGCGAGTCCACAGGGCCTTGGCCGTATTGATCGCCTCGTAGTCAGGCGCCTCTGGCGCCTCTTCACCTTCAGGTGTTGGCATGGGTTGGGGCTTCATCATGACGGGTACGGCCACATGATCGGCATACTTCTTAACAACGCTACGGACGCGATAATCATCGAGGAAATCTTGCTCATCAGACTTCACATGCAAGATGACAGACGTGCCACGCGCGGGCCGGTCAATATTTTCAATCTCAAAATCAGCCTCACCGGTCGAGATCCAGCGAATCGCTTCATCGCTCGCCGAACCCGCAGCGCGAGACTCAACAACCACTTTATCAGCGACGATAAAGGAGGAGTAAAAGCCCACACCGAATTGACCGATCAGCTGTGCGTCTTTTTTCTGGTCACCCGTCAAGGCGCTGAAAAATTGCGCGGTACCGGACTTGGCGATAGTACCCAGGTGACTGATCGCGTCGTCGCGGGTCAAGCCAATGCCGTTATCGGTGATGGTGATGGTGCCTGCTTCCTTGTCGATATCAATCTGAATTTTAAACTCGCTATCATCACCCAGCAGGTCGCTGTGAGAAAGCGATTCAAAGCGCAACTTATCAATGGCGTCCGAAGAATTCGAGATCAGCTCGCGCAGGAAAATTTCTTTGTTGGAGTACAGCGAATGGATCATCAGCTGTAGCAGCTGTTTCGCCTCAGATTGAAATCCAAGTGTTTCTTTTTTTGCGTCGACAGTCATTGTGTTACCGGCCTCCAGATTAGGTGCAAGTTAGGTGCATTGTCATGCTAAATGGGGGTCAGCCTGACTTAATTCAAGCGCTACCAAAAAAAAGAGTGGCCTGCATAGCAGCACCACT
>JBLHRT010000053.1:0-12325 GCA_047626255.1 Candidatus Azotimanducaceae bacterium | reverse complement strand
AATGAGCTTACACTTTGGGCTAGTTCAATCCTTCATTTCAGTCAGTTCATCTGTCAAATTATAAGTCAACCAAGAGGTCCCGTTATGACGACTACCACGCCTGTCCAACCCGTTGCGAAATCGGTCATCGAGAATGTTGATCAGAAGGACTGGGACAATCCCATGGGTACTGATGGCTTTGAATTTGTCGAGTACAGTGCCAGAGAGCCGGTGGCCCTAGCAACATTATTTGAGACGATGGGTTTTGTCGCTATCGCCCAGCATCGCTCAAAAAATGTCACGTTGTATCGCCAAGGCGATATCAACTTTATTCTGAATAATGAGCCGGATAGCCAGGCGGAGAGTTTCTCGTCCGTACATGGACCCAGTGCGAATGCGTTTGCCATCAGGGTTAAAGATGTTGGTGTGGCTGTGAAAGAACTTGGCACGCGTGGTGCAAAAATTCTCGCCAGTGGCGCGGGTCCTATGGAACTTAATATCCCCGCCATTGAGGGTATCGGTGGATCATTGCTGTATTTGGTAGATCTCTATGGCGATGAGTCTATTTACGATATTGATTTCAAGCCTATTGCCGGCGTTGATCAGCACCCCCAGGGTGTTGGCCTGACTTACATCGATCACCTGACGCATAATGTCGAGCGCGGTCATATGGATCTGTGGTCGAACTTTTACGAGCGTTTCTTCAACTTCCGCGAAATTCGTTTTTTCCATATTGAAGGTGCCAGCACGGGTCTGAATTCACGCGCTATGACGAGCCCATGTGGCAAGATCCGGATTCCTATCAACGAGTCGGCGGATGACAAGAGCCAGATCGCTGAATACCTGCGTGAGCACAAAGGCGAGGGCATCCAGCATATTGCTTTGGGTACGGCTGATATCTTTGGTTCAGTGGTGGCTTTGCGTGATAAGGGCGTCGTCTTTATGGACACGCTGAATGCTTACTTCGACCAGCTTGATGCGCGTTTGCCAGGCCATGGTGAAAATATAGAGCGTCTGCGTGAACTCAAAATCCTGATGGATGGTAATCCCGAAGAAGGTATTCTGCTGCAGATATTCTCAGAAGTGGTTATCGGCCCGCTGTTTTTCGAAATTATCCAGCGTAAGGGTAATCAGGGATTTGGTGAAGGTAACTTCCAAGCGTTGTTCGAGTCTATTGAACTTGACCAGCAGCGGCGTGGCGTGGTCTAAGACCTCAATGCGCCAGCAAGCGCTGCTTGACTCGCTACCTGCGCACCTTAAGGTATTCGCTAAGGTGCAGGATTACGCAATGTATACGCCGCGTGATCAAGCAGTGTGGCGATTTTTGTTGCAGCAATTGCAGGCCCAATTGTTAGCCAGTGCGCACCCGGTTTACACGGATGGGCTGGCGCAGGCGGGCATTAGTACAGAGTATATTCCTTGTCTGGAAGAGATGAACGCCCGTCTTGCGTCTATTGGTTGGGGCGTAGTCGGGGTCGATGGTTTTATCCCTCCCGCAGCTTTTATGGCTTTTCAGGCGCGTCGCATTCTGGCCATTGCCACCAGCATGCGTAGCGTTGAGCAGATGCTGTATACCCCCGCGCCGGATATTGTGCATGAATCTGCTGGCCACGCGCCCTTTCTGATCGATGTCGACTACGCCGAATTTCTGCAGCGGTTCGGGGAGGTTGGCATGAAAGTGCTCACCCGCCAGCAAGACCAGGCTGTTTATGATGCGATTCGACACCTGTCGATGAGCAAAGGCCAGAGTGGCGTCAGCGTATATGATATCGAGCTAGCCGAGACTCGATTGCAAGCTGCCGTTGATGCCAATCAGCAATTGTCTGAAGCGGCATTGTTGGCAAGGCTGCATTGGTGGACCGTTGAATATGGCCTGGTGGGTACCGTCGATGATTACAGAATTTACGGTGCGGGACTCTTATCATCATTGGGCGAAAGCCAGCATTGTCTAGATAACAATAAGGTCGAAAAGCACCTACTAACTCTGGCGTGTTTGCAGCAGCCATACGATATTACGTGCGAGCAACCGCAGTTGTACGTTACCCACAGTTGTCGCCATCTGTGCCAAGTGCTTGCGGACATGGCCGCGGGTCTGGCTCAGAGCCGTGGTGGTCTGGAAGGTATTGGGGCTGCCATCGATAGTGGCACTGTCGCGACGCTGCTGTTTAGCTCGGGATTGCAGGTCAGTGGCCTGATCGCCGACGTGCGTTGTGATGTGATGGGTAACGTTATTTATGTGAATACCCGCGGGAGCACTCAGCTGAGTTTTGCGGATCAGCAACTTCCCAACCATGGCATTGAGGCGCACGTCTCGGGTTTCGGCTCACCCGTGGGCCACATCTCAGGCTTCAGGCGCTGCTTGTCTGATTACAGTATTGATGAGTTGCGTTTTGTTGGTATAGCGGTCGGTGAGAGGGTGAGCCTAGATTTTGTCTCAGGCATCTCGTTGCAGGGCAGCCTTGTGGATATCAAACGACATCAGCAGAAAAACGTGCTACTGAGCTTTGCCGATTGTTGCGTGCGAGGCAATGATGGTGAGGTGTTGTTTGATCCATCATGGGGTATGTTTGATATGGCAGTGGGCGCAACGATCGACAGTGTTTTTGGCGGCGCCGCAGATCCGGGCCAATATGCTCCTGTTAACGAGAGTGACAGCCCAGGTGAGTTAGTCATGGCGCCCGGGGTTTCGCGGGCAGCATGTCTGGTGGTTGATGGTAATATCAATAGTGCCAGTGCTGAGAGCAGCCTGGGCCAGAGCCGTTTACTTCAAAGCCGTTTACTTCAAAGCCGTTTACTTCAAAACTATGCCCATATTCGCTTATTGCGTGAGGCCGTGGTGCCGAGTGTCGCTGATATTCAGCGCCTAGTGCAGACACTGCTGCTGTCTCACTCCGACGAGTGGTTGCTGATGTTTGAAGCGTATGAGTTGTTGTTGAGCTGCCAGGAAAAATGTGATCATGGCGAGTTGCTAGTGTCTGTCAGTCAGTGCTTACACACACAACCACCACAAGATCCAGAGCTAGCGGCGGTGCTGCTTCGGGCGAAGAAGACATTGGAGAGAACCCATGAGCTGGGATGATTTGTTATATCAGTATGGTTTTGGCAATGAGTTCGAGTCACAAGCCATCGATGGTGCCTTGCCGCAAGGTCAGTTTTCTCCTCAGCAGGTGCCTCACGGGCTCTATGCCGAGCAGTTCAGCAGCATGGCATTTACCGTTGAGAGAGCTCGCCAGCGTCGCACCTGGTTCTATCGAATTCGACCCTCGGTGATGCAGGGTCCGCGGACCCCCCGTCGTGCTGCGCAGCTGCGTACGGCGCCAGATGCCACCAGCCAACAGATCCCCGAGCCGTTGCGCTGGAATGCACTGCCTGCGCCTGACGGCCCCGTCACCTTTATCGACGGCCTTGTCACCCTGGCCAGTAATGGCGACGCCGACCAACATCGGGGTATGGCTGCGCACTTGTATAATGCCAATAGCAGTGAGGCGCGGCAGTATCTGGCGTTCAACGATGGTGAGTTATTGATCATCCCGGAAGCTGGGGAATTGCTGCTGTCCACTGAATGTGGACGACTGCGTGTAGGGCCAGGTGAAATTGCTGTCATCCCTATGGGTATGCGCTTTAAGGTTGAATTTACCGATAAGCTGGTGCGCGGTTACCTCTGCGAAAACTATGGTGAGCCCCTCCAATTGCCAGAGCGTGGCGTGATTGGCGCCAATGGCCTCGCTAACGCCAGAGACTTTGCTTATCCCGTGGCCGCTTTTGAGGATATCGATGAGGCCTGCGAACTTATTGTCAAATATGCCGGTAGCCTGTCAACATTCAGCCTCGACCATTCGCCGCTAGATGTGGTGGCCTGGGTGGGTAATAGCGCACCCTACAAATATGATTTGGCGCGCTTCAATGTGATTAACAGCGTGAGTTTCGACCACCCAGACCCATCGATTTTCACCGTGTTGTCATCGCCTTCCATGAATCCCGGAGTGGCCAATGTCGACTTTGTGATCTTTCCCCCACGCTGGATGGTCGCCGAGCATACTTTCAGGCCGCCCTACTATCATCGCAATGCGATGAGTGAGCTCATGGGTTTAATTCGGGGTGTCTATGATGCGCGGGAGCATGGGTTTGTGCCGGGTGGTGCTAGCTTGCACAATGCTATGGTGCCTCATGGTCCAGAAGCCGGTGTGACAAAAAAGGCCACTGAGGCGGCATTGGTACCAACGCGCATTAGCGATTCTCTCGCCTTTATGCTCGAGACGCCCTATCGATTGCGCCCTGCTCAGGCAGCGCTGTCAGCGCCTTGGTTACAGTCGGGCTACGAGCGTTCCTGGGATGATATACCGCGGCGCTTCTAAAATGTTGTGCTCAAGTCATCAGGTGAGCAGATCATCAGCTGCTCAGTGGCCATGTCTTCGTCATGGTAAAGACGATACCTACGTCAGTATTGCTTAGAACCTGCAGATCGCCGCCCATCAGCAAGGAAGTCTTCTGTGCCGTCGCCAGGCCAATATCCGTATTGCCCTTGATGGAGGTTGTGTCTGTTCCGGCAGGCGAGCGTGTTTGCACAAGCGGTCAAACCTGTCAGGGTGCGAGGTTAGGCGTTGAATGCTAAGATTCTTGTCAATAAGGAAAAGACACAGGAGCAAATATTCGTGTTACTGGATTTACATACACACTCCATCAAGTCAGATGATGGTCGTGCCAAGGTTGAAAACTATTGTCAGTGGATTACAGCGAAAGGCTTACCGCTAGACGGTTTTGTGCTCACAGAGCATCGACAATTCGATGATGAGTCGGATTATTCAGCGCTGGCCGAGAAGTTTGGCCTGTGTATCCTCAAAGCCAGCGAAGTCGAGACAGAGTATGGTCACGTGCTGGTCTATGGCGTGACACCGGCATTGCAGGCAGCGTTCGATTTTGCCAGTATTTCCTTGTCCCTGGCTAGAGTCATTGAGGCTTGCGAGCAGTGTGGTGCGGTGGCGGTGCCCTGCCATCCCGGGCGTCCTCGGGTGGGTATGTTCGCTCACACAGAAGCGCTGGGAGTGCCTGCAGGGGTCGAGATTGTTGAGGTCTATAACGGTGGCAGCCGCGATCTTGAAGACCAAATTGCTATCGATAACGCCGGGCAGTTGGGCTATCGGGGTATTGGTGGTAGTGATTCACATATCGTCAGCCATGTGGGTCGTTGCGCGACCCGATTTGACGCTGATATTCAGAACATGGATGAACTGGTCGCCGCCCTGAAGTCGGGTCAGTTCGAAGCCATGAATTTGAAACAATGATGCTAGAACAATACGTTTAGAACACTCTATTTAGAGCGCTCTATTTAGAGCAAGGAGACTCGCATGGATGAAGATATCGCCGCCGCTAGAGAGGCGTACCTCAATAAGGACTTTGACGAGCAGTCGTATGTCATTGCCGCCGAGAAAACGATCGAGTACGCGCGTCTATGTGGCGAAACGGCGGCGCGCTTTTTGGATCCGGCCCACCCTGAGTTCCAGGCGCCGCCTACCTATGTGGCGAGTCTCAGTGGCAATCGCTCCTTACCCAAGGGATTCCCCCGGTTTGGTATCGGCATGGATGCGGGTAAGGGGGTCGAATGCTTTTTACCTGTGCGCCCTGGCACCTCCATCACAGGCCGGACGCATCTGCATGATATCTATAGTAAAACGGGTCGTTCTGGGAGAATGGTGTTTGCTGTCTCAAGGATGGAGTTTTTTGACGTTGATGGTCAACACCTGGCCAATGCTGACAGCCGAGTCGTTATGCGGGAGAAAAGTTGATGCCAATTTCTACGATTAATGAGGTGGTTTTTGGCGAGGACCTGCCGACCTTTGAGCCCGATACCAGTCTGGCGGTGGCGGCCAAGTTTGCCTTGCTGGTGGGTTGGGACGGCGCGAGATTTAGTGATCACGAGGCGGCGCGCAAGGAGGGTCTGGCCGGCGCCATGGTGCCGGGTATTCTCAACCAGGGATATCTGGTGGCCATGATTCATCAGTGGGCGCCAGATGCTGACATCAAGGCCATTGATACCGTGTTTCGTGCACCGGTGATTGCCGATGAAAAACACACCATCTCTGGGGTCGTCACTGACGTTAATGAAGAGGAGGGTCGGGTCGAGATTGATCTAACCGTTGCCAATGAAAAAGGTGAAACCCGGGTGTTTGGCACTGCCACCGTGCAGTTGCCATTAGCTTAGCGAGGCTTTACACAGGCACTTGTAAGGCGGGGCTTGATTTTCTTGTGGGCCATCCCAATCTATGGTGCACGTAGTTGAACTCAGTACGTAGTTGAACTCAGTACGTAGTTGAACCCAGCAAGTAACCCCTAGGAATTCTTATGTCCCTGTACGATGTCGCAGTACCGACGATGAAACGCACGTTGTTAAGTCTGTCTGAAATTTTAAAGAAGGCTGAGGCTTTTGCGCAAGAGCGAAAAATCGAACCGTCAGTGCTTATTAATGCGCGTCTGGCCCCAGATATGTTTCCGCTCAAGCGTCAAATTCAGATTGTCTCTGACGCGGCCCGTCGTGGCGCTGGCCGGTTAGCGGATGTGGACGTCACCCCGATAGAAGATACCGAAGAGACCTTTGCTGAATTACAGGCCCGTATTGCGACGTCCGTCGCATTTCTTGACAGTCTTACCCCAGAGCAGTTCGAGGGCGCTGAATCTAAAACGATCACTTTGCCTGTCGGCGGAGCTGAGTTGAAGTTTGATGGTACGACCTTTTTGATGGCCTATGCCATGTCAAACTTCTCGTTTCATGCGGTGACTGCCTACAATATCTTGCGTCACAATGGTGTTGTTCTCGGCAAGATGGACTATCTCGGTAAGCCATAAACTCGACCACTGTTTAAGCCGGAATCAAGTCGGCTTAAACAGCGGAACGCAGAGCTCCTCATGTTCTTCCCATTCAACGATAACCGCCTGACCTATCGTTAACTCTTTGATGGGGTCGGTGATGCCGATGACATTTGAAAGTATGCGCGGGCCTTCGTCCAGATCGATCCAGGCGACCGCATAGGGTAGCTGTTGGCGGAAGAAGGGGTGGTAACTTAACCTCACGACACTAAAGGTATATATCGTGCCTTTGCCTGCTGACGTCAACCATTGCAACGTGCCTTGTGTACAACCCGTACAGTGGCGGCGTGGGTAGAAGATGATAGTCTGGCAGTAGTCGCATTGTTGGTACTTGAGTGCTTTGTCCCGTGTCGCCGCCCAAAATTCTCGGGTATCGGGTTCATCGGCGCGTGGTAAAGGTCGTTTTGGATCGCTCATAATCAATCTCTCCCCAGAATAATGGTGCCGGCAGAATGGCGACTGCCGAGCATGCCGCCGTTGCCATGGGCTACGGCCAGCTTGGCATTGTTGACCTGTGAAGTAGACTCGCCGCGTAACTGACGAGCGGCCTCAATCAATAAGAAAATACCGCGCATGCCGGGATGGTTGGATGACAGTCCGCCACCATCCGTATTCAGGGCGGGTCCAGTGGGGTTGTCAAAGCGCAGTCGACCGTCTGCGACCCACGCACCGCCTTCACCTTTTTTGCAAAATCCTAAATCTTCCAGCAGCGTTAATACAGTGATGCTAAACGAGTCGTATATCATCGCGATATCCATTTCGCTGGGGCTCACGCCTGCCTCTCCGAACGCCTGAGGCGCGGACTGAATCGCCGCACTGGTGGTAATGTCGCCGCCGTTCTCAGGGTATTTGGTGGCCTCTCCGCTGCCCAAGATCCACACCGGGGGATTGGCGCAGTCACGGGCAACGTCGGGGGATGCTATCACCACAGCGCCGCCGCCGTCAGAGATCATGCAACACTCCAACAAGTGTAGTGGGTCGGCAATCATGCGTGAGTCCATCACATCGCTGATGGTGGTTTCGCGTATATTAAGAAATTCCAGATCTTGCATGGCCCTCACCGCCTCGGGATTGCGCATGGCGTGGTAGCGGGTTGTCACTGCGATCTCTGCTAACTGCTCGCTGGTGGTGCCGTACTGGTGCATGTGACGATGCGCCACCATGGCATAGTTGGCAATGAGCGTCATGCCGGCGAAGGCATCCATGTTGTCTGCCGGGTGCATGGCGCCACCCGCGCGACCTCCAGCGCCGATGGCGCGAGCATTGGAGTGCGCTGTCGAGCCATATGTCAGCAGGGCAACCTTGGCCTTGCCTGCAGCGATATCACGCTTGGCGTGACCGGCGTGAAACTCATAAGAGCTGCCGCCGACGTTTGTCGTATCGATCACATTGGGCCGAATACCAAAATACTCGGCGATATTCAGGCCGCTCATGCCGCCACCGTCTCCAGCGTCATAAATCGCGTCCACATCGGACCAGTTCAGGCCTGCATCCTGCAGGGCTTTAGCCGCAGACTCTGCCTTGATCTGCAAAGGACTCAGTTCGCCCTCGACGTCCCGGGAAGGATACTCGTGAATGCCGACAATCGCGGCGTCTCGTTTCTGGCTCATAGGCAGTTTGGCTCCTGCAACAGTCTTATTATTTGGTTGTAACCATACTATTGATGCGCCTCGATGTCACAGTCCTGTCGGCAAACCGCCTCTGAAGGCTTTGATGCACATCAATGACATTGCCCCGCCAGTTGCTAATTTGAGTCAACAACCGGCCAGGGAGTGAGATCGATGATTCAAGTGACTGAGTTAATGAGTGATGAGGTAAAGACGCTGCCTATCAGCGCGACTATGGCGGAAATCTACCAGTTGATGCGCGAGAACAATATTCGCCATGTGCCTATTGTCCACGCCGATGGCGCCTTGCTAGGCATCGTCAGCTATCTGGATGTGATGGCAGCCACGCCCTCAAAGTATGATCATGAGGTCAAGAACTGGCAGACCTATAGTCAGGCCACGGCAGGTGACATCATGAAATCCGGGCTTGAGACCATAGGCCCTGACGCATCGGCCCGGCAGGCGGCGCGATTGATGGAAAAATTCAAGATTGGTTGCCTGCCGATCGTCAATAACGGCCGGCTTATGGGTATCATTACTGACTCTGATTTCCTGAGTATGGCGATTAATCTCATGGAGCAAATTGATGAGGCAGAAGCCGTTGATGGCCTCCTTGATACTGAGGTTTAGATCTGCGCGTCAGTGAATGTTAATCGCAACAGTTAACCACAACAGTTAACCACAACTGTGTATCGCAATGACCTGCGACCTGTGGCAAATTGACCCATTTTCGCAGGAGTGTTGGGCGTGAGAATCCTTTGTTTGACCGGTGGCCTTGCTTCGGGCAAGTCCACCGCGACTAAATTTCTTGAGAAACAAGGCGCGCTGGTGATCAATGCCGACCTGCTTGGGCATCGAGCCTATGATCCCGGTACCCAGGCCTATCTGCAGGTCATTAAGACTTTCGGCGAGGAAGTGGTAGATGATGAGCACCATATCGATCGCAAGGTGCTGGGTGGCAAGGTCTTTGGCGACCCGGCTGCTCTTAAGTTACTAACGGATATTGTTTGGCCAGAGATACGGCGTCTGATGGAGCTTGAGATTGCCGGCTTTGACGCGGCCTACCCCGATGGTTTTGTGGTGGTGGAAGCGGCTGTATTGTTTGAGGCGGGCTGGGATGACATCGGTGATGAGGTGTGGGCCGTGGTGACTGACCGCAAAATCGCGATCGAAAGAGCGATGGCCCGAGATGGGTTCCCGCGTGAGGCCGTGGAGCAGCGTCTTGATGCCCAGTTGAGTAACGATGAGCGTAGTCAGCGGGCGGATGTTGTCATAAACAACAGCGATTCACTGGCGCATATGCAAACTCAGTTGTCTGCGCAGTGGCTGCGGCTCTCCAAGACGCTATAACTGTGCCAGCAGGCTGCTGTTTGCCGGGTCACCTCGCGCGTCTTGCGCTGGCGGCGCGTCATGGCTTGGTTTACAATGTGGGCATTCAAATTCGGCTACCTTCACGTTTATTTGCCGTCAATGACACCGCGACACATTCAGCCATCGTCACTATTTTGGAACGCCACTGTGGAAATCAATCCTTACTTGACCCTGATTAAAGAACTCACGGAGCGCACTGACGTTCTGAGGGGGTATCTTTGACTATGATACTCGCAAGGAGCGTCTGACAGAGGTCGAGCTCGAACTGGGTGACTCAAAGATCTGGGATGATCAGGACAATGCCCAAAAATTGGGTCAGGAACGTGCCTCGCTGGAGGTCATTGTCCACACCATCGACAATCTCGATCAGGGTGTGAAGGACGCCGCAGACTTGCTTGAGCTGGCGGCTGACGAAGATGATGAGTCTTTGCTGGGCGAAGTCAATACCGACCTCACCGGTCTTGATGAGCAGCTGAAAATTCTCGAATTTCGCCGTATGTTCTCTGGCGAGATGGACCCCAACGGGGCCTTCCTTGATATTCAAGCGGGCTCTGGCGGAACCGAGGCCCAAGATTGGGCTGAGATGTTGCTGCGTATGTATTTGCGCTGGGGCGAGGCGAAGGGTTTCAAGACGGAAGTGATGGAGCTGTCAGACGGTGATGTGGCTGGCATCAAGGGCGCGACCATACACTTTGCGGGCGACTACGCCTACGGCTGGCTGCGCACGGAAACCGGTGTGCACCGCCTGGTACGCAAATCGCCCTTCGACTCCAGTAACCGCCGGCACACATCCTTTGCCTCGGTGTTTGTGTCTCCAGAGCTAGACGACGATATCGATATTGCCCTCGACATGAACGATGTGCGGGTCGATACCTATCGCGCCAGCGGCGCTGGTGGCCAGCACGTCAACAAGACTGACTCGGCCATACGCCTCACTCACCTTCCCAGCGGTATTGTCGTGCAGTGCCAGAACCAGCGCTCGCAGCATAAAAACCGTGACCAGGCCGTCAAACAGCTCAAGGCAAAGCTGTACGAGATGGAAGAGCAAAAGCGTCGGGCTGAGTTGGACGTGATTGAATCGACCAAATCAGATATCAGCTGGGGCAGCCAAATTCGCTCTTACGTGCTGGACTCGGGACGGATCAAGGACTTGCGTACCAGCGTTGAAACCTCCAATACCCAAGCGGTACTTGATGGCGATCTGGACCAGTTCATTGTCGCCAGCTTGAAACAAGGCCTGTAGCACAGCGCTTGAAACGACATACATATTGATAGCTAGTACAACCTGATAGTACTAATAGATAGGCGGCATCATGACAGACGAACAGCATATACAGCCAGAAAATGAAAATGAGATTGTTGCCCAGCGGCGTGCGAAACTCAAAGAGTTACGTCAGCAAGGCAATCCCTTTCCTAATGATTTTCGGCGCACCGACCTTTCGTTGGCGCTGCATGAATTGCATGAGCAGCAATCCAAAGAAGCGCTCAATGATGCCGCTATCGAGACCAAAGTAGCCGGGCGCATCATGCTACGACGGGTGATGGGTAAGGCCAGCTTTCTGACCATTCAAGATCGCTCTGGGCGGGTGCAGATCTATGTGCGTCAAGCTGATGTGGGCGATGTTGCCTACACAGAGTTCGGTAAGTGGGATATTGGTGATATTGTTGGGGTGGTCGGTACGGTCATGAAAACCAATAAGGGTGAGCTGTCGGTTCATGCCAGCGAGATTCGTCTGCTGACAAAATCCTTACGGCCGATGCCGGAGAAGCATGCAGGACTAACAGATACACAAACCCGCTATCGCCAGCGGTATCTTGATTTAATGATGAACGAGGAAACACGTGATGTGTTCATCAAACGCTCGAAAATCGTTAACTGTATTCGTCAGTTTTTCATTGAGCGGGAGTTTATGGAAGTCGAAACGCCCATGATGCAAGCCATTCCAGGGGGCGCGACAGCAGCGCCGTTTGTCACGCACTACAACGCGCTGGGCATAGACATGTACTTGCGCGTGGCGCCCGAGCTGAACCTGAAACGCTTAGTGGTGGGCGGTTTTGAACGGGTCTTCGAGATCAATCGTAATTTTCGTAATGAAGGTATGTCGACCAAGCACAGTCCAGAATTCACTATGTTGGAGTTCTACTGGGCCTATGCAGACTTCAATGAGTTGATGGATCTTACCGAGACGATGTTCCGCCAGATTGCCGAACAGGTGCTGGGAACGACGCAATTTGATTATAAGGATGCTCAGCTGGATTTTGGTTTGCCGTTCAAGCGCATGACCATGAGTGAGGCGATTTTGGCATACAATCCTCAGATCAAGGCGGAGCAGTTGAGTGACCTGGCGCAGGTGACGCTACTGGCGAAGTCACTGAGTCTTGAGGTCAATGATGCCTGGGGTGTGGGTCGACTGATCATGGAGATTTTTGAGGCCACGGTGGAAGAAAAGATTGAGCAGCCTGTATTCATCACGCAGCACCCTATCGAGGTCTCGCCGCTGGCCAGA
>JBLHRT010000052.1:0-12652 GCA_047626255.1 Candidatus Azotimanducaceae bacterium | reverse complement strand
ATCGCACACATCTTTTTTGCGAGAGCTGATATATACCTTGGCGCCATGGGCCAAAAAGCCTGCGGCAATCATCTCGCCAATGCCTCGTGAGCCGCCGGTGACCAGCGCCGTTTTGCCTTTGATTGAGAACAGGTCCTGCATAATCAGATACTCGTTGATGGAAAGGCGCCTATTAAATCAAACGTGCCGCCGAGTTGCACCCTCAGTAGGAAAATCCCGCCGACTAGGCGGGGACTGAGTTCTGCTTATCGCGAGCGCGCTCGCCAAGGATGCCTTGTTGAAGGTAGCGCTGCTGCCAGCGATACCAGCCGAAGAAAATGATGACGATATAGACAGCGAATAGCAGGGAGGTGAAATACAGTCCCCGATCCAAGTAGAGGTAAATGGACAGCATGTCGATGAGCAGCCAGTAAGCCCAGTTTTCCAGAATTTTGCGGGTCACCATATACGTCGTGACAATACTGGCCCAGGTGGTAAACGCATCCAGATAGGGCGACTGGGCATCTGTGTATCGCTCTAGCAGAAAGCCTGACAGCATACTCAAGCTTGCAACGGCGAATATGACGATGCCATGCCGAGACCAGTGCCAGCGTTGTATGGGTGATACCAAGCCGTCATCTGGACGCCGCCATTGGTACCAGCCATACACGGCCATGCCTAGGTAGTACACCTGCAGTACCGACTCCATGTAAAGCTTCACTTGCCAGAACAACACCAGAAATATAAGTGTCGAGGCGAACGCAGCATACCAACAGCGCGGGTCTTCCCGCACCGCGAGTAGCAGGTAAGCGACTGCCAGCAATACCGCGATTAATTCCAGGCCGCTGCTTTGTGCTAACTGTTGGAGGAAAATCTGTAACATCTATAGCTCCTTGAGCCCTTGTATGTCGCGGGCATACAGGCATCACTCAGCGGATACAGGCTGATATCGATAGACGCCTTGAGCCCATCGTCAATAGTCTACGTTTTCTCGTCGCTCATAACGTGTACTCGGCACTGAAACCAATCATGCGTGGTTCACCAAACTGCACATAGGGCTGTGTGGTGTAGCCATTTGCCGGATTGTTGCCAAAGCTGCCGAAGCCGCGAATCGTATAATCCTTGTTGGTCAAATTACGGCCCCACAGGCGTAGTCGCCAATCCTGCCGAACATAGCTGATGTTGGCGTTCAAGAGTGTTTGGGTAGTGCTTCTGAGTTCGTGCCGATCGGAAAAGAAGAAGTCGTCCTTGCCGTCTACAGATAAATCAGTCTGCCAATGACCTTGCGCCAATTGCGCGCCCAGGCTGTAGGTGTAGCGGGGTGCCTGGGCCTGGTCCCGGCCGGCGAGATCCACTCCCGCCTCGTTGATGAAACGATCAAAGCGTGCGCGTAATAAACCGACATTGGCGAACAGGGTCAGGTTGTCTAACGCGAGCCACTGGCCCTCAAGCTCTATGCCTTGGTTTGTCCCTTCGGCGGCATTGCCCAGGTATTCAATAAACTCTGTGCTACCGTCAGGCCGGGGCCTTAGTAGCGAGCTTTTAACCTGCTGGTCGCGACGTTGATCGACGAAGATGGCGCCGCGCAGGGTTAAACGATCGTCAGCCAAATTGAGTTTGGTGCCGAGTTCAAGCTCCAACAGAGACTCTGATGAAAACTCCCGCAGGTCAGTATCCAGCGAGCCGTCGGTATTAAATCCGCCGGCTTTGTAGCCTCGTGACAGCGACAGGTAATACATCTGCCGTGTTTGTGGTGTGTATTGCAGTGCCACGCGCCCGCCCCAGAGTGTCTCGTTAGGATCGAACTGTACGCCCCGTGAATCGCTGTAGTTTGCCGTGCGCCGCTCCACGCGAAGTCCTGTGCTCCAGTTCCACTGTGATGAAAGTGCCGTGTCGAGTTGGGTAAACAGGGCCAGATTGGTGAAGTCAAAATCGCTGCTAAAATCACTATCAAAGGTGTAGGTGCGCTGCAGCGTCTCGTCTGTTTGCAAACCATAGATGCCGACGACCCAGTCAGTTTCCAGACCGGCAATCTGCAAGGGTTCATTGGATATCAGGCGTGCTTCGAGACTGCTGGTGTCACGTTGCCTGGCATAGTTATCGAAAGACGAGTAACCGTCAGGATGAAAGCCGTCGAAGGTCCAGTCTTCATCATAGCCATATTCACTGTCAGTTCTGCCTAGGCTGGCGATGATCTGCAGATCCAGGGCCGTGCCATACCAGGTCGTGTCGGAGGCGATAGACGTGGAGTCCTGGCGATCATGGCCGGGTTGGTCAGACTGGGTGACCCGTGAGTTATCAAACGTAAACGCATCGTAACCATTATCAATGTCAGTGTTCGCCAAGGTGAAGACGGTTTCCCATGAGGTGTCGGCACTGGGATCAGAGACCATTTTGAGTTTGCCGCGCAGGCTGGTTTCATTGCGCTGGTTAACGTCATCCCGGTTCAGAAAACTGTTGCTGTAGTAGCCATCACTCTGGTGTTTTTCTGCGGCGAGACGAAAGCTGGTGTTGTCGGTCAACGGGCCTGTACCGGTAAAACCCAGGGTGCTATGACCATAGTCACCCACAGTCGCCTTAATGCTGGCGCCGAAGTCTGGCTCGGGATCACGGGTTGTGATGTTGATCAGGCCAGCCAGGGCGTTAGCCCCGTAACGAGTGCCTTGAGGGCCACGAAGAACTTCGATTTGCTCGACATCCATCAGGGTTGCCACGGAACCTGCGCCGCTGAAGTCTACGTTATCGATCAGCAGGCCCACGGATGGGTTAATCGGCTCTACAAACTGGCTGCGTTCACCAATCCCGCGGATCTGAAAGAAGCGGGCTCGACCGGTGCCGCCGGACAAATTAAAGTTGGGGATGCGGGCCACCATTTCCTCAAAGTGCTGAGCGCCGCGCGCTGATATGGCATCGGCAGAGATAACGCTGATGCTGGTGGCGACATCGGCTTCATTGATGTTGCGAAAGTCGGCGATCACGATGACTTCCTCAAGGGCCGCGGCGTTGACCCACGGGGACCCCATGCCGAGTGCAGCGGGAATAGCGATCAATGCACACAATAGGCGGGTTGGTGATAGAAAACGGTGGGGCTGGTTTGCCGACAGGTCGCGTCGGGGGGGGTACGAGTGAGGCGAGTAACTAGGTAAGGCTGTAGCTTGCATGAGTCTCTCCAAATGAGCTAAAAGAGACCCGGTATCAGGACGCGGCAAAAAGCGATTTCTCCTTTTCCTACGCCGGTATTAACCGGATCAGGTTCTAGGGTTTACCGCGACAAGCGGACTCTCAGGCAAAAGCCACCCCTAAGGAACGATAACGATTATACCTCTATTATGAGCTTGTGTGTGAACTATCATTAACGCTGGGAGCAGCAAGTTATTGGCTGGATGTATGGAACGTATGGCCGAGCTACCTGCGATGGTCGTGCAGGTGCTGGCGCAAACGTTATCATCCGATTTTCGCGCATCGCGACAGAAGGTCAATCCTAGATGTATACCTTGCCCGATATCGCGGTCATGCTTATCGCAACAGATGGCGATGCGAAAATCGCAGAGGTTAATTCAGAAGTCTATCGACAAATGGGCTAAGACCGCGCAGACCTTATCGGTGTGGGTATCGGTAAATATCTAACGCCTGAGTTCTGTACGCGCATGCTGGCGCGCCAGTAGTTTCGTGAAAGTGCCGGCGGTTTTCAGCCATTGCCTGTTGATAATCAATGCCAGGATGGCTCTATTATAGCCGTCGAGATTTCGACCCGGTAATTGTACGACGACGAGGGTCAACAAATCGGCGCTGTGGCGACGCTGATCAACGTCACCCAAAGCAAGTAAGTAGAGCGTCAGAGTGTGTTGCTTGCCACGCAACTAGAGTAGATGCATGGGGCTCTTATGGAGTTTTCCCGAATAACGGCAGCGCAATTGGGTCAGTCATTGGCCATGCTTGAATCCTTTGTGACGATGATTGAGCATCAAGCACGACCTTTAATGACGCCTACCGGGGTGCAACAACTGGATCAGCTGCAGGTGGAAATCAAGCAATATGGTGAGGTGCTTTCCTACGTGGCGGCCCTGGCCGCTGCTGATGTTGGTAGTCGCTCTACCCTCCAGTTTATCGATCATTCAATGGTTTGATGGATGCACCGCAAACATCAACGGAGCAGGCTGCTGTAGTCGATCGGCTTGGTACAATCCAGGCGGTTATCGATAGGCGGCATGGGGTACTTAAGGCCAGTCGCGCAATTGAATAACAGTACCCGTTCTTGTTTGTCGATCCTGCCGCTATCAATTTCCTGCACGAGTGCTGCGGCGGTCGCAGCGCCCTCGGGGCATAGCAACAGACCTTCCTTTTCGGCGATGCGCGCTTGCAGGTCAAGAATCGCGTCATCATCGACAGCGCAGGCGAAGCCGCCACTGTCACGCACGGCCTTGAGAATCAAAAAGTCGCCGATAGCCGCGGGAACACGAATTCCCGCAGCCATAGTATGGGCGTCAGGCCAGAGCGGTGCATGATCGAGACCTTCATCGAAGGCCTTGACGATGGGCGCACAGCCGCTAGCCTGAACGGCGACCATGCGCGGTCGTTGGCTGCCGATCCAGCCGATAGCTTCGAGTTCATCGAAGGCCTTCCACATACCAATCAAACCAGTGCCGCCACCGGTAGGGTAGAGAATAACATCAGGTAGGTGCCAGCCAAGTTGCTCGGCCAGTTCCAACCCCATAGTTTTTTTACCCTCGATACGATACGGCTCTTTCAGTGTTGAGACATCAAACCAGCCCATGCTGTCCTTGCCTTCACCGACAATTTTGCCGCAATCATTGATCAAGCCATTGACCTGCCAAACCCGCGCGCCCTGATAGGCTATCTCATTGACATTGACTTCGGGCGTGTCGTCGGGACAAAAGACAAAGGTTTGAATCCCTGCACGACTGCAATAGGCGGCCAGTGCCGCTCCGGCATTGCCGTTAGTAGGCATGGCCATGCGTGTCACGCCCAGCTCTTTGCCCATGGAGACAGCGAGCGCAACGCCGCGCGCCTTGAATGAGCCCGTGGGCAGGCGACCCTCGTCTTTAACAAGCACTGATGGCATGCTGAGTAGCGTCTGCAGGTAAGTCGACGGCAGAATGGGTGTCATGACCTCCCCAAGGCGAACAATATTGCTAGCCTGGCGAACCGGCAAAAATTCTCGATAACGCCAAAGTTCAGGTGCGCGACGGCTCAGATCCTTTTTGCTCAGAGCATTGCCCAGGGCCTCTAGGTCATACCGTACGAGCAGCGGCTTGCCAGCCTCAGATAGGTTGTGCAATTGATCGCTGGGGTAGTGTTTGCCGGTGGCGCTACACTCTAAATGAGTGACGAATGTCGGTGTTTCGTTGTCTAACGTACTATTCATAACTGACGCTCATGTGGATTTTCACAGCTGGTTTTACAGCTAGTTTTACCGTTTATTGCTCACAGTTTACCTTTGACAACAACAGGCTCAAGATTGCGTGTCGCGCGGATGAACATCAGCAGACTCGCTACCGTCAGCAGGCTGGCGAGCACAAACGCGGCGCCGGGAAAATATATAGGCGCGGCGTTGGATGTGAAATAGCCAAACGTCTGGGTCATGGCGATGGGGCTGATGATGGAGGTCAGACTCACCACACTAGACAGGCCGCCTTGCAGTTCGCCTTGTTGTGATGCGCCGACTTGATTGGACGCGATGCCCTGCATCGCGGGGCCGGCCAGTGCGCCCAGCGCACCGGGAATCATCGCGACGTACATCATCCAGGAAGCATTGGCAGCCGCGTAGCCACTGAAGGCAACGATGGTGAACAGCATGCCGATAATTCCCGCCATACGCAGGCCTGTGCGGGGCAGTACCCAGCGAATCAAAAAGCCCTGCACGGCGACCATACAGATACCGATAAAGCCCAGCGAATAACCGATTTCCCGAGGTGACCAGTTAAATTTTTCGATAGAGAAAAAACTCCAGGTCGATGGCAAGACATGGTGACCAAGATTGTATAAAAAGCTCACGCCGATGATCCCTAGTACTATCGGGAAGGCTTTGAGCTGTAACAGAGTGCCGATGGGGTTGGCGCGCGCAAGACTAAAGGGGCGGCGGTTTGCCGGTGCCAGTGATTCCTGCAGCACAAAGTAGCCGAAGGTCATATTGGCGAACGATAGGATACCGGCAGCAAAGAAAGGCATGCGTGAGCCATACTCACCGAGAAAACCGCCTATCACCGGGCCGATGATAAAGCCCATGCCAAAGGCTGCGCCCATCAGCCCGAAATTTTGGGCGCGTTTGTCCTCTGGTGAGACGTCCGCGATGTAGGCATTACAGGTGCTAAATGTTGCCGCGCCTATGCCTGAGATGACACGGCCGACAAACAATAAGGCGAGGGATGTTGTGAACCCCATGATCAGGTAATTCACGCCAACAACAAATAGGGAAAACAAAAGCACCGGTCTTCTGCCAAAGCGGTCTGACAGATTGCCGATAATGGGCGAGCAGATGAACTGGGTGATGGCGAAGCAGAACATCAACAGACCGCCGAAGCGCGCTGAGCTAGACAGGTCGCCCCCGGAGACCTCCATCAGCAGGCCGGGAATAACGGGCATGATAATGCCGAAGCCAATGGAGTCCAGCAGCGCGGTGAAGAAGATGAAGAGCAGCGCATAGCGATTCATGGGATTGTATCTCTGCAGATGGGCGCGAGCAGTGAGTCTAGCGGCTTGCTGTGAGTCTGGCGATGGAATAATTTAATTGCCTGTTGGTGACAGGGCTGCGGTGGGCATGACCCGATGAATAATTTCGAGTAGCATGGCAACCCTCAGATAAACAGGACAAGAGAACCGATCTCATGGCACAAAGAATCACTGTTGGCAATTTAACCATTGAAAAGGTACTGATGGATCTAGTGAATGACAAGATCATTCCTGGCACCGGGGTTCAGGCGGCAGCCTTCTGGCAAGGGCTGGAGTCGATACTGGCGGACCTTGTGCCGCGGAATAAGGCTTTGCTGGCCCAGCGCGATGACTTTCAGTCTCAGATCGACCAGTGGCACCAAGCCCACGCAACCCAGTCCCATGATGCAGCGGCCTATGAGGCATTCCTGCGCAGCATCGGTTATCTGCTCGATGAGGGCCCCGATTTTGAGATAGAAACGGTCAATGTTGATCCAGAGATCGCCTTACTTGCCGGCCCGCAATTAGTCGTGCCAGTGATGAACGCGCGTTATGCGTTAAATGCCGCCAATGCGCGCTGGGGTAGTCTGTATGACGCCCTCTACGGGACCGACGTGATCCCTGAGACCGATGGCGCGGATAAAGGTCGAGGCTATAACCCCGTCCGCGGCGCCCGAGTGATTGAATACGCGATGACGTTCCTGAACGAGCAAATGCCACTACAAGGCGCTCGTTACCAAGATGTTACGCACTATCAAATCACGGCAGATGCGTTGGTGGCCACCCTCGTAGACGGTCGCAAGGTCGGGCTTGCTGAGCCAGCACAGTTCGCGGGCTACTTGGGTAGCCCGAGTGATCCCACGGGTATCCTGCTCAAGCACAATGGTCTGCATCTTGAAATTCAGGTCGATCGCACAGACACCATCGGTAAGGATGATAAAGCCGGTGTGAAGGATGTTTTGATGGAGTCGGCGATCTCGACGATTCAGGACTGTGAGGATTCCGTTGCCGCCGTCGACGCTGACGACAAGGCCGTGGTCTATGGCAACTGGCTCGGGCTCATGAAAGGTGATCTGGCGGAGGAGTTCACCAAGGGTGATGTCACCGTTCGCCGTGAACTCAATCCTGATCGGATTTATACCACCCCCGGCGGCGCTGACCTTGTCCTGCATGGTCGCAGCTTGTTGTTGGTGCGTAATGTGGGTCATCTGATGACCACCGATGCGGTGTTGTATCAGGGGGAGGAAATTCCCGAGGGTATTCTCGATGGTCTGGTGACGAGTCTCGCGGCCATGCACGACCTGAAATCGACGGGGCCGATTCGCAATACGCGCTGCGGCAGTGTCTATATTGTTAAGCCGAAGATGCACGGCCCTGCAGAAGTGCAATTTACGGTAGATTTGTTTACCCAGATTGAGTCCGTTCTAGGATTGCCGGTGAATACCTTAAAAGTAGGCATCATGGATGAAGAGCGACGCACGTCACTGAACCTGAAAGAGTGCATTCGGGTCGCCCGACAGCGCATTATCTTTATCAATACAGGATTCCTAGATCGCACCGGTGATGAGATTCATACCAGCATGGAAGCGGGTGCCATGGTCAAGAAAACGTTGATGAAGCAGCAGCCCTGGATTGCGGCCTACGAAGACTGGAATGTTGATGTTGGTTTGGAGACCGGTCTGCAAGGCAAGGCGCAGATTGGCAAGGGTATGTGGGCTATGCCCGACGAGATGGCGGACATGATGGTAGCCAAAGTCGGTCACCCTATGGCAGGGGCCAATACGGCCTGGGTGCCTTCTCCCACGGCAGCGTCTTTACATGCCATGCATTACCACCAGGTGAACGTCTGGTCGCGCCAAGATGAGCTTAAGACCCGCGCTCGCGCCAGTCTTGATGGCCTGCTGACGATACCTGTACTGGCGGGCACAAATTTGTCGACCGAGGAAGTACAGCAAGAGCTGGACAACAATGCTCAGGGCATTCTCGGTTATGTTGTGCGCTGGATAGACCAGGGCGTTGGTTGTTCTAAAGTCCCGGATATTAATGATGTGGGTTTGATGGAAGACCGGGCAACGTTGCGGATCTCAAGCCAGCACATTGCCAACTGGCTGCGTCATGATGTTTGCAGCGACACTCAGGTGATGGAGACGCTCAAGCGAATGGCGGCGGTGGTTGATCAGCAGAACAGTGGTGATGCACTGTACCGCCCCATGGCCCCGGGATTTGATCAAAGTGTCGCGTTTCAGGCAGCCTGTGACTTGGTGTTTAAGGGTGTCGAGCAGCCTAACGGGTACACTGAGCCGGTATTGCATGCTCGACGCCGTGAGGCCAAGCGTCTGTATGCTTGAACGATAATTGACCTATGATTGACTTATAACGGCGCTGGACGAGTCCAGCGCCGTCCACGTCGACGCCTCTAGGTCATGGCAGCAGTACGCCGCCATCAACATCCAGTGTCGAGCCCGTCATATACGCATTGGTCATGGTCAGCAATATAGCGCTGGCCACTTCTTCTGGTTGTCCGGGACGGGGAATAGGCAGCTGTTGGGTCATCTGACCGAGTATCGCGTCTTGCTTGTCGCCTAGATGCGAGGTCATACCTGTACGGATGACGCCGGGCGCAACAACGTTGACCCGGTGAGGTGCCATCTCAACAGCCAGAGCGCGCATCAGTCCTTCAACGGCATTACCTACGCACGAGATGGAACTCATGCCTGGCTGACACTTGCGCGCTGGTGAGCCGCTGACCAACGTCACAGATGCCTGTGCGGTCAGAAAAGGGGCAGCTTGGCGAACGACATTGCAGTATCCCCAGAACTTCTCAAACGCGGCGCGAAATTGGTCCTGACTCTGCTCCAAAAAAGGTGCCATGGTGCGATTGGCACCGGTCGCGGCGGCCACGACATGGTCCACCTGTTTGATACGCTTGAATAGGTTTTCTAGGCCCTCGATATCATGGATATCGAGACTCTCAAAGGTGATGTCAGGGTAAGCTTCCTGGGCCGCCGCGATACGCTCAGCGTTGCGACCAACTGCCCATACCTTGGCGCCTTCAGCGTGTGCCATCACTGCGGTGGCCAAGCCTATGCCGTCTGTGCCGCCGATGATGACGACCTGTTTTTGATCTAATTTGCCCATAAGGCGCTCCTTATCAAGTGGGGAATGAGTTGGGTTAAGTTCACTTCAGTTCAGGGACGTCGGCTTAGCCTGCGGCCCAGTCAAAGGATCGAAGGGCGTTGAGCATCATCTGTACCGACATCATCACCAGGAGCATGCCCATCAAGCGCTCGATGGCGATCAGGCCGCGACGACCCAGTATTTTGTGCAGCGTCGAGGCGCACAGCAGTATGGCCGCAGTGAGCACCCAGGCGCCGGTTAGGGAGATAAACAGCGGTAGCATGGGTTGTGTGGTGGTCATCAACATGAGCACAGCCATAATGGAGGGGCCGGCTACAGCGGGAATGGCCAAAGGCACAATCAAGGGTTCTCCGCCATGGCTGTCACCAAAGATGCCATTCGGCACCGGAAAGATCATTCGTAAGGCGATTAAGAACAGAATGATGCCGCCAGAGATCTCGATCGCCTCTTGGGACAGGCCGAGAAAATCGAGCACAAAACGGCCGAGAAACAGATAGCCCAGCAGCGCTACATAGGCGATGCAGAGTTCGCGAAAAATAATCCGCAGGTGGCGCTTCGCATCAACGTCTTTGAGTACGGCGAGAAACAGCGGGATATTGCCCAGTGGGTCCATGATCAAGAAGAAGACCAGGGCGGTGCTGATGATTTCCATAACGTTGTAGCCTTGGTGGGTAAACCCGCGCGCGGGATTGGACCCTAGGATAGCACCTCGGGCAATTAATGCACTCCGACCCCTGGTTACTTGTTATTCTGCGGCCAAATGCGTCTACTACACTGACTCTATTTATCATCAGTGAGGTGGGCGTGCAAAACAGAAGACTCGGTAAACATGGATTGGAGGTTCCGGCGCTGTGCCTGGGTACGATGACCTTTGGCTTGCAAGTTGATGAAGTCGGCTCTCAGGCCATTCTCGACAAGGCGGTGAGTAGTGGTTTGACGTTTTTGGATACGGCCGATGCCTATCCCTTAGGCGGCACCCGCGAGACCATCGGCGAGACCGAAGCTATTATTGGTCGCTGGATGAAGGCCCGAGGCAACCGTGATCGCCTGATCATTGCCACTAAATGTTTTGCGCCAACTCGACGCGGTCCCAATAACATGGGGTTGTCGCGACAGCACATCATCGAGTCGATTGATAAGAGTTTGCAGCGCCTGCAAACCGATTATGTTGATATCTATCAAAGCCACGGCTTTGATGCGAGAACGCCCATTGAAGAAACCTTGCGCGCCTTTGACGACCTGGTAACGGCGGGCAAGGTACGGTATACAGGCTGCTCCAATTATCCGGCCTGGCGACTGGGGCAGGCCCAGCGTGCGGCCGACACGTTGGGCATTGCAGGCTATTCGTCGGTGCAGCCACGTTATAATTTACTGTATCGGGAAATAGAAAACGAGCTGTTACCCTTGGCCTGTGATTCGGGTCTGGGTGTGCTGGTGTATAACCCGTTAGCGGGCGGTTTTCTGTCGGGCAAGTACGCGCCCGGTCAGGACCCTGAGCCAGGCACGCGTTTCACGTTAGGCACGGCAGCTCAGCGATATCAGGCTCGCTACTGGCATGACGCGCAATTCGAGCAAGTCGAAGCGTTGAAGGCCATCGTTCAAGGGCGGGACATGAATATGGTGTCAGTGGCGGTGGCCTGGGTGCTGGCGCAAAAAGGCGTGACGTCAGCGATTATTGGCGCCAGCCGACCGGAGCAGTTGGATGCGAATCTTGCGGCCCTCGAGCTGACACTAGACGATGCGTTAATGGCGGCGTGTGATGCTGCCTGGTGGCGTCTGCCGCGTGTTCCGGTTGTCGAAGGCTACCGCTAAGCCTGGTTTGCGTTCATGGGCGTCTGTGTTTTCGTCACGCAACGTTAACGATTCGTCATGGGCCACTGGTGCGCTAGTCGGGCAGGCCAAGCACGCGTTTGGCGATAATGTTCTTCTGGATCTCGCTCGTGCCACCGTAAATCGATACGGCGCGCGTGGACAGCCAATCGCGATTGGCCTTGATCTCGTCGCCGGTGAAGCCTGTGGCCTCCCAACCAAAGCCACGACTGCCCATGGCCTGTTGCAGGACGTCTGCCCGCTCCTTGGTGAATTCAGCGCCCTTGACCTTGAGGATTGATGTGGCCAGTGAAGGTGCGCTGTTCTGCGTCTCTGCGAGTACTCGGCGCTGGGTCAGTGCATAGGCACGCGCATTCATCTCTAAAGTCGTCAAGCGCTGTCGAAATTGCGAGTCGCCAAGACGTTTTCCATCGGCGCTAGTGCCCATGTATTGTCGGGCGATATCTGCCAGCGACTGGGTCTTACTATCGACTTGGGCGCCGCTGGTATTTACCCCACCATGGACCGAGCGTTCATACTGAAGTAGTCGCTTACCCACATTCCAGCCTTGGTTGATGGGGCCGATAAGGTCATCCTTGGCGGCGCTGGCATCGTCAAAAAATGTCTCAGCGAAGGGTGAGTCGCCGCTAATGAGTTGGATCGGGCGCACGCGCACACCGGGTTGATCCATATTCACAAGCACTAGGCTGATACCGTCATGTTTGGGTTTGTCGGGCGCCGTCCGTACTAGGCAGAAAATCCAGTCACCTTGCATCCCGTCCGAGGTCCAAATTTTCATGCCATTAAGGCGCCACTCATCGCCGGTATCAACGCAACGCATCTGCAAGTTAGCCAGATCGCTACCCGCAGCGGGTTCGCTGTAACCCATGCACCAACCACCTTCACCACGGGCCATGCGCGGTAGCCATTTGGCTTTTTGGGCGTCGGTACCAAATTCCAAAACTGTCGGTCCGATGTAGTTGATGCCACGCCCCGTGAGTGCTGGGCGCGCATCAATACGGCGCATCTCTTGTTGGATGACCATGTATTCTTCCCG
>JBLHRT010000051.1:0-12816 GCA_047626255.1 Candidatus Azotimanducaceae bacterium | reverse complement strand
GCTACGGTCTGAAACGGTACCTCAGAGCCGTCAGCAGTGCGGATACGCATGTTTCTGAGGGCACTCAAGGATTGTCGTTCGCCTTGGGTGTAACGCACCATAACTCGCACGTCATCACGGCCACGTTGGATGCGCTGGGCTTCTTCCCCATAGAACGCTTGACGTACCTGCCTAGCCAGCTGTGCCAATGTCAGGCCTAGGGCCTCGCCAGACGGCAGGATACCCAGTTGGATCTCCTGCTTGCCAGATCGAAACGAGTCTGTGATATCAATAACGCCGGGGTAGCTTGCCAGTTTGCCGCGTAGCTGGGTGGCAATTTCCCTGAGTTCGTCGACGTTGTCGCCTTCAAGTTGAATATCAATGGCGTTGCCCGCGGTGAATAAGGACGAGGAAAATTTCAGCTCTACGGCATCGGCTATCGGGCCTGACAGCTCACGCCAGCGCCTGGTGACCTCGCGGGTGGTAATAAAACGCTCTTGGCCAGGGACCAGCTGCAGCGTGACCTCGCCGAGATGACCACCGCTAGCGCCGGCGCCCGTGCTGCCTGGGCCACCGCCAGCGCTGCTGCTCGGCTGGTTGCCAACCGCGGATAAGATATGCGTGACAGGCGGGGCGTCGGGAAATTCCTCGGCGAGGGTGACGGCAAGTTGTTGGGCCGTGCGTTCGAGATGTAACACCGCGGCGTTGGTGATAGCGGCCGGCGTGCCTAAAGGCATGCTTAACTTGGTGATGACCTGGTCCGACTCTAACGGAGGAAAAAAGCTGAAGGGTAGGCGACCACTACCGACAATAGCGATAGCCGACATAAAAGCGACCATAGCGAAAGCCGCTGTCATGTACCGAAATTTCACCGCGCGCTCGACGAGGCGCCGAAACCCAGTATCGATCAACGTCTCGACGCTGCCGGAGAAGTGTTCTTGCCAGGCTACTATGCGGTTGGCGCCGCGGCTCAGTAGCCCCAGTAAGTGCAGGATATACATCCCGACCAGACTGGATATCGCCAAGGCGATATAACTGCGGATATCCCAGGCGAACTCCAGCAAAATAATGCCGATAATGGGCAACAGCAGCAAGCTGATGTTTTTAGCGGCTGAGTTCGAATCGCCGCGACTCAAGTGCGACGGTAATATTAGTTGCGACTCAATGAGCGAGAAGGTCAGGCAGCACATGACCACTGTTGCCACCGTTGCGAAAATCTGGCCGAACGTGCCGGGGCCGAGCAGAAAAGGCGTAAAGGTGGCAATGGTGGTTAGAACGCCGAAGATGACAGGAATCGAGACCTGTTGGGTTCCAATAATAGCGCCTCGCAGGGGATCCCCAAGACGTTGTTGATTGGCGTGAACATTCTCGCCGACGACGATGGCATCGTCCACCAGTATGCCGAGTACCAGTATGAAGCCGAACAACGAGATGACGTTGATGGACAGACCGAGGATGAAGGTGGCAAAAATGGCGCCGAGAAACGCGACAGGTACACCAACACTGACCCAGAAGGCGAGCCGTGGCTGCAGGAACAAAGCGAGTAAAATCAGCACCATCAAAAATCCCTGACGGGCACTATTGAGCAGTGTTTCAAGCCGATCTTGAAGCTGCCGTGAGCCGTCGTTCCAAACGGTGAGTTGCACGCCCTCAGGCACACGGCTGGCGGAGTTCGCAATGTAGCCGCGGACTACTTTAGTGATATCCATGATGTCCTGGCTGCCGATTCGAGACACGCGAATCAAGGCGGCGGGGTTGCCATCAAAACGTAACATCTGGTCGGTATCGGCAAATCCGTCTACTACCGCAGCGACATCCTTGAGATGCAGGCGCGTACCATCAGGTTGGGTGCGTAAAACGAGGTTTTCGTACTCTGCGCCTGAATAGGCTTGGCCCTTAGCGCGCAGCAGGATTTCGCCGCTGTTGGTTTTAATGGACCCTCCTGGTAGATCTAGGGAGCGTGTTCTGACGGCCTGAGCCACGTCATCAAAGCTCAGTCCATAGCGCCGCAAGGAGGTCTCAGATACCTCGATAGACACCTCAAAGGGTCGTGTATTACGTAGCTCTACCTGGGTGACGCCAGGGAGTTTTGCTATGTCATCTCGGACCTGCTGGCCGATAATTTTCAGTGTCCGCTCATCTGTTGTGCCGGTTACGGCGATGTCGAGCACGGGACGTATTACCGTCGTCAGGTTAACGATAGGTTGCTCAGTCTCGACAGGAAAGGTGTCGATGGCATCGATGCGATTCTTGACGTCATCAAGAGCCTTTGATCTGTCGGTATCATCAAATAGCTCGACAGAGACCGTGCAGAGTCCCTCGTTGGAGTTTGAGCGAATCTGTTCGACACCCTCAATGCCGTCTAGCTCTTCTTCAATGCGAATACAGACGCCTTGTTCCACCTCCTCTGGTGCGGCCCCCAGATAGGGTACGCTGATGGAGATAATAGGAATGTCCAAATCAGGAAAAGACTTTTGCGGCATGGCGATAATCGCGATCAACCCCGATAGTACAATCAAGCTGAGCAGTAAATTTGCGGCCACGTGGTTGCTCGCAAACCAGGCGATGGGACCTTTCATGAAGGGCCTACCTGGCTTTCAATTTGATTCTCAATTTGAGTGCGGACACTCATGCCTTGTAGCGCGTTATCCAATGCTGATATGCAAAGCCGATCACCGTTGTTAAGGCCGGCGCTGACATACACCAGATCATTGATCATGCGCAGTATCGTGACATCCTGGAACTGCAAACGATTGTTGTCATCTACCACCGCCACCTGGTCGTTCTGGCGTAGGGCGGCGCGAGGAATGACAGCAATATTGTCGGCGAATTTGCCATGAATACGAGCGTCAACAAATAGCCCTACGGCCAGCGGTGGTTTGTCGCCGACAATTTGGTATGGTCTGTCAATCCTGGCAACAACGGTGATCATGCGGGTCCTCGGGTCGAGTTCCCCTTCAGTGCGAACAACCTGGGCCTGCCACTGGTGCTCGGCGCCAGCGAAACGGGCGCTGAGCGTCACCTCGGCGCCACCACTTGCGGGCATAGGCTCAGGCCCCATGGGTAGATTAAGGTACGCGAGTTCCTCATCGTGAATAGGCATTCGTACTTCCGCATAGTCTATGGCGTAGATACTGGCTATGGCGGTGCCGCGGCTGACGAACTGACCGATATCGACCCTCTCGGATCTAACGCGGCCGTCATACGGTGCGATGATACGGGTGCGCGACAGGTCGCGTTCGGCGCGTGACAGCTGAGCGCGTGCCTGTCGCAGGCTGGCATCGGCGATACGTAGACGATTTCCAGCGTTATCTTGGGCAGCGGCGCTAACGAGCTTGCGTTTGACTAGGTCGTCCTGCCGAGAGGCATCTTTGCTGGCGTTAGCCAGATCGCTTTCGGCGCGCGCCAGATTTGCCCTAGCTTGTTCGAGTGCCACTTCGGAATCGAGCGGATCAATACGTAACAGCTCGTCGCCGACTTTGAAGAAGCCCCCGGAAACAAAATGGGGGTTGACGTGTATGACTCGACCAGCAACCTCGGGCACGACCTCACTCTCAGTACGAGGGCTGACGCTGCCGTGCGTGTCGGTGCCCAGTTGTACTTGTTGTAGCGTGATTGTGTTAATGCGCACCAAGGGTGCCAGTATCTCAGCCGGTTTTGACGCCAGGGTAGGTCCGGTAGCCAACAGAACCCCGGCAAGGCCAAAGCCGCCGGCGATAATTGCTATAGGAAATAAAAATCGCTTCACGTTATGAGCTCCTGATCGAAGATTGTTGGCCATCCAACAGGCCGGCAACAACAAAGGCTTGTAAATGTTGGAATGCGCTAGGGACTGACGCCTTGGTGCCCCCACCAAGGGGGCCTGAAAACATCACGAGGTGTAGCATGGCGCCCACCACAAAGTGGAAGCGCCAGGCCAGTTCATCGCTACTGAGTCCCGGCAGAGCAACGTGTAGGGCCGCAATGAAACGTCGAGTGACCGGTAAAAATTCCGTTTCGATGATCGGGCGAATCAATTCATCGGGCTCGCCAAAGACCCTTGCCATGACACGTGGAAAACCCTCGCTGAGCTCTCCGCTGACAAAAGGCGCGAAGAACGCCACCATGATGGCATCAACCTGTAGTTCACTCGGCTGGCTTTCCAGTTCGGTCAAGGCTTGGAGTCGGTGGGTATTGATGGGCGTTGCGCGCTCATGGATAACCGCTACCAGCAAGCCGCGTTTAGACCCGAAATGGTAGTGCGCCGCCGCGAGATTGACATTGGCAGCCGTGGCAATAGCGCGCACGGACGTCGCCGCATAGCCTTGTTCCGCAAACAAGGCTTCGGCGGCCAGCAGAATACGCGCCCGGGTATTATCCGCGGTGTTGTTGGGTGGTTGATTAGATGGCATGGCGGGCAACTTTAAAACGAACGTTTGAATTATGGGCAAGATAAGGCAAGACGATGTGTTTTGCAACTCGTCATCCTGCTCTGGGATGCTGTCCAACCCTCTATCTAACGCTTGTTTAGGGTCGGCGTATTGACGCGGATCGAAAACTTGCCGGTCAGGGCTTATGATAGCTGCCTTTCCAAGCGTTAATTATCAGGGTGAAACCAATGAACTATCCATTGCGAGTGAGGCTCAAGCTAGTGAGCATGCTGTGTGGGCTGTTAATCAGTGTGCCGGATGTTACAGCGGCTGTACCGGAGGGTGAGTCGGCGCTCAATCGCGCACAGATTGTTGCGGAGGCCACGGCACTGATCGCTCGAGTCCGCTATGCCGCGCTGATCACAGTGGATGAACAGGGGCAACCGCGCTCGCGCGTTGTTGATGCGTTTGCGCCAGAAGGTGATTTAACGATATGGATAGCGACTCGGCCGACGAGTCGTAAAGTCGCACAAATCCGCTCGAACTCGTCCGTCGCCCTCTATTATTGGGATCCAGCAGAGAAGAGCTATGTATCGATTATGGGGCGCGGCGAGGTGGTTGACGACACGCCGACCAAGCAGCGGATGCGTCGCGAAGTTGATAGTGCCGCCTTGTATCCGAACTTTCCAACAGATTATGTCTTGATTAAAGTCACGCCGACTTGGTTGGAGGGCGTATTACCAGGGTTTCGTGGTGACCCGCAAACGTGGGCGCCGGTGGCAGTGGTTTTTTGATCGACACGACCGTAGTTGACTGCCTCATCTACTGACCTGCAGTCATCACGGTCTGTGCCTTTCTCGGTGGACTCACTATCGTGTACACGTGCCCGTGTCAGACGGGGTCCGATGCGAGGGCTGAGAGTTTGTTCACGCGCGTGTCATCGGCGCCGAGATATTCGATGATGGTTGCTGTGACTAATGGCACATTCAGAGTGCCTGCAGAATGCATCTCTTCAAGATCTGCCCAGTCTTTTGTGCGATCAAAGAATACCTTTAGGACGGCGATATCCTGACAAGATAGAAAAGGCACTGTTGCGCCGCCAAAAGATTCCCAGCGGCAACGTCTTGCCATCTGTTTGTGTAGCGGTAGTGTATTGAGGAATAGATCAATGGGTGTGTTTTCCCACCAGATGCGTACCTGACCCTCACGTGTTATGAGTTCCAGATCTACACTCGCCCATTTTACCTCGACAGGTAATGCTTCAAGTATGGTGGCGGCCTGGGGTGTCTCAATAAAAATATTCAAATCAATATCAATTGTGCCTCGCGCCCGCTGTGTGCACCAGGCAAGGGCGAGTGCGCCACCAAACCCGTGGGCTATATCGGCAGCGCGCAATGCTTCGTGAAGCGTGACGATCTTGTCAGTGAGGCTCGTCATGTCAGGTTCGGTAGTTTGCTATCAGGCTTGTCAGAGTGGCGGGCGGGGAATTCCGCCGCCAGCTCAAGTACCGCTTGTAGCTCGGCGCCCTTTGGGTTGTCTTCATCGCCGCGCAGGCGTGGTGACAGCGAAAAATCGATTGAATAGCCGCAGGCATGGACTAGGCGCATCATGGTTGTTGTGACGGGCACTTTTTTACCCGCTTCATAAGCAAGAATGGTGGAGTGGGAGCTGCCGACGCGACGCGCCAGTTCTCGTGCAGATAAACCTGCCTTGCGGCGCACATATTTAAGAAGCTCAGCGACACGCTGAGCGTAGCGTTCCGACTGATGGGCTTTGGTTTGCAGCTTCATTTCTAGATGGCTTTGTAGCATTTGAGATACGGTACCTTATTAGGTACCAGCTTTCAACAATGCCTTGGTGAAGACAACCCCGATAGCCGAAGAGATCATGCACTGTTCAGGGAGTGCCAGGCGATGATTATCCGCATCGCTAGCCGTCGTAGTGTGGCCAGAATACGGGTGGTGACCTGCAGGCTCGGACGCCCGTAGCGGCGGTTATCTGACAGACGTTGCTGCCAAAGCCCCACCGCTGGGTGTCATCGTACTTACTGAGGTGCTTGCTGAGGTGCTTATTGAGTTGCTGTTATAGGTGTTAGCTGATTTCCGTGACTGATTTCACAACCTGAGTGACGATACCGTATTCGATAGCTTCGTCCACTGACATCCAGTAATCGCGGTCTGTGTCTTTCTCGACCTGCTCGAAGGCACGACCGGTTTCATCGCTGATCAGCTTGTTGATACGCTGCTTGGTTTTCATAATTTGCTTTGCGGCGATGCTGATATCCGATGCGCTGCCCTGTGAGCCACCGGAAGGCTGGTGCACGAGGTATCGGGTGTTCGGCAAGGAGAAGCGATTCTCCTTAGCTGCAGCGAGATAAATCGTGGTAGCGGCGCTGGCGACCCAGCCTGTGCCAACAACACGCACGACAGGACGTATGAACTTGATCATGTCGTAGATGACATCGCCAGATTCAACATGTCCGCCCGGAGAGCTGATATAGATAGTGATAGGGTCATCACTCTCGCCCGACAGGGCGAGCAGTTGCTCTGTGACAGAGCGGGCGACACGTTCGTTGATCTGGCCGAAAATAGAGATCGACCGGGACTTGAACAGCTTCTCGTCAAGAAAGTTCAAAGAAGGTAATTTCACGTCCTTTGATTCATCATTCATCATTGCCGCAATTCCTTAAATTAGTGGTGCAGCCCAGAGTTTGGGCGCTATTAAAAACCGTCGAAGGATAGCAGTGAGGCTGGTCGATTGCTACCAGACTACGCTACCGGATCATGCTGTGTTCCGTGACCAAAAAAATAGATGGGGGCAGGGCTGATTAATTGCAAGGGCTTCGCCACACGGCAAGACCGTGAACCATGGACATTCAGCGCGGAATCTCTGTATCCTCGGATTGCTGAGCGGCAAGTGAAGCCTTTCCCACTAAGAAATGCACGAGGAGTATACTTTTGAGATTGCTATTGAAATCCCTATTGAAATCCCTATTGAAATCCATAGTGGCCATGAACCTGTGTATGACCGTGGTTGCGGGCAGTGCGGTGCACGCGTCACCGCAGGTTTTACACATGATTGCTGTCGCGCCGAGCGCTGAGCGTATTGAGGCAGATATTCAAACACTGGTGAGTTTTGGAACCCGGCATACCCTATCTGAGACCGCCTCCGAGGCGCGAGGAATTGGTGCAGCAAGACGCTGGATTGAGGCCGAGTTCGAGCGTATTTCCACCGCATGTGGTGGCTGTCTTGAGGTGCACGTACAAGGCGAAGTGTTCAGTGGTGAAAAACGAATCCCGGAACCTACCGAAGTCGTCAACGTGTATGCCATCCTTAAAGGGACCACCGATCCTAATCGCTTTGTGATCATGTCTGGTGACATAGACGCGCGCATCAGCGACCCGCTAAATGCCACCGACGATTCCCCTGGCGCTAATGACAATGCCTCGGGAATGGCTGGCGTTCTGGAAGCCGCGCGAGTCCTAAGCCAGCATAAGTTTGCCGGATCAATCATCTTTGCAGGATTGTCCGGCGAGGAGCAGGGTTTGTTTGGGGGTCAAATGATGGCGAAGAAGGCGCTAGCCGATGGTTGGCATATCGAAGGCGTCTTGAATAACGACATGATAGGCAATATTCGCGGTATTAACGGCGTCATTAACAACACCACTGCCCGAGTGTTTTCAGAGGCTACACGGCCCATGGAGACCCCCGAGCAAGCGCGTATTCGCCGCTTTACCGGGGGCGAGGTTGACTCCCCGTCAAGAAATTTGGCGCGCTATGTCGACCGTATTGCCGATGAGTATATTGATAACCTTGACGTCATGATGGTGTATCGCCTTGACCGCTTTGGTCGCGGAGGCCATCACCGCCCCTTTAATGAGCAAGGCTTTGCCGGCGTCAGGATCATGGAGACTAACGAGCACTATGACCGCCAGCATCAAGATCTGCGAGTCGAAGACGGCAGAGTCTATGGCGATACTATTGATGGCGTCGACTTTGATTACGCCGCCAAGCTAACGGCCCTCAACGCGGTATCTCTGGCGTCCATGGCGTTGGCGCCAGCGCCACCTTCAGCCGTCACGATCGAAGGTATCGTGTCGCCGGATACCACCTTGAAATGGCAGAAAGTGTTGGGCGCCACACGCTACAGAATCTATTGGCGTCTCACCACCGAGGCACAATGGACCTGGAGTCGTGATGTCGGTGATGTGACGCAGCACACACTCGAGAATATCGTTATCGACAATTATCTGTTTGGTGTCGCCAGTGTTAATGCAGAAGGTGTTGAGAGCCCCGTGGTTTTCCCTGGCGTTATAGGGGCTTTCTGGCAGTAATACGCCGTTGTGCAATGAGTGCCCGCTGTCCCGTGGGCGCACCGCTGGCGCCCAGATTCGAGCCGCTCAGGTCATGCTTTGACCGATGATTCAGCGTTTTTTGCCGGTCAGATTTAATGTCAATCAATTATGTGATGTTCTTTCCTAAACTGTGACCAGGTGCGCGAAATTGAAATCAATGTGTTTAGAATATGGTCAATAGTTAAGTCTTGTGACTATGCTGATATTAATACGATTCAATCACGGCATTCAATCACGGCAGAGTTTACACATGACGGCGGTTCCAGCAGAGCAGATGAACGCGAATAGTTACACGCTTCCCACTGTGTCCAGAGCGCGATCTTTGGAGGTCGTTAAGCGCATCAAACGAGTGTCTGACCTAAAGATGAGTCATTTGCTTGATGGCCTGTCGGCGAATGTGAACGATGCCTTGTTTGAGGAAATGCAGGCTGTTGAAGAGCAAGACGCGTTGGCTTGTCATTTCAATATTATGCGTGCGTTAAAGACTTCCGATGTGTCTTTATGCAGGGAGTTCAATACTTATATGAACCTGTCCTGGATACACCTTGTGAATCGCAGGGACCTGCAGACAATGCCGGCGACGGTTGCGACAATGCAGCCGCTGTTGAAAACCTACGGCGACAAGAACCTGAGCCATTACAAAGTGCTGCTGGAAGAGCTACGTCTACGCTTTTGTACTCTGGTCAAGCAGGAGCTGATATATCACCCGATGCTACCTGCAAACTTTTATCTGTGTTTTTGGCATGCTTCCGAAAAGTTTGATCTGAATGTTAACGAACGCGGATTGCTAATGCCTCTGTTTAATCGCTTCGTCATGGCGCGCTTCGGTACAATACTCGGTGCCGTCAACCAAGCCTTGATCGAGTTGCACGTCCACGCCAGCCAACCCGGCGACTACACGCACAATATCGATCTGAGCGCCCCGGAAATTTCCTAAGCGTGCGCATCAACTCACGTGCGAGGCAACATCAAACCAGTAACTGCCATTGTTCTGCCGAATATGTCCTGCCGTTGGCGTCGCGAAATGCGTACCAATAATTAACACATCCGAATCAGCATAGTCCAGCAACATGTTCTTGCGTGTTGCTGTCGATGCCTGAGGGTCGTAGTCGGCACTACTCGCCCAGTCAACGTGAGCCATCTGACACGGATGATGAAAGCTGTCCCCTGTAATTAGCGCCTTGGCACCCAGCGACTCAATAAGAACGCTGATGTGGCCCGGCGTGTGACCCGGCGTCGGAACCAAAGAGACCTCATCACACAGGCGTGCATTGACCTCCACGAGGTCAACGAGACCGGCGTCATAAACCGGTCTTACAGAATCACCCATGATGTCGCCGAAGCCATCCTTGTCATCGCCCGCATCCCAGTATTGAAATTCCTTGTCGGCGATTAAGTAACGCGCATTAGGAAACGTCGGCATCCACTGACCGTCAACCAGCATCGTGTTCCAGCCCACATGGTCGACATGTAGGTGGGTGCACAGGACCGTGTCGATGGTCTCGCGAGGATAGCCTGCCTTCGCCAAATCAGCTAAAAATGGCAGCTGTAGTTTGTTCCAAGCAGGCACATTGCGTTCTTTGTCATTGCCGATGCAGGTGTCTACCATGATCTTGCGAGTCGGGGTTTCGATGATCAGCGCATGAATGCTCATGATCAGCTTGCCGTTGGCATCGACAAAATGTGGTGCGAGCCAGTCAATGGGGGCGACCGCCTCAGGTGTTGCCTGGGGTAGCAGGAAGCGTGTGCCGCCGGCTACCTGCATCTCTACCACCCGGGTGATTTTGACCTGACCAATTTGCCACTGTTGCATATGTCTCTCTCTTTAGTCCTGAAGATAGCTGAGCTGGTGGGGGACTATACGCAATTAACGCTGTTGAAATCTACCCGGATCGCTGCGTAGCTATAAGGCTTAGGTAGACTTGGCAAGATCGCTGTTTTCAGTCGATTTTTTGGTTATCATGTCGACCACTTAAGAAAGATGTGAGGCACCGCCATGACAACAACCAGTGATCTGGATAGCATTCGAGAATCAGTTAAGCGGCTATGTGAAAGCTATGGCGAGGATTATTGGTTGGAGCTGGATCGGACCCGTGGTTTTCCTACTGAATTTGTCAAAGAGCTGACCGAATCTGGCTTTTTAACCGTTTTGATTCCCGAGCAGTACGGTGGTGCGGGGTTGGGTGTTGTAGAGGCGTCAGTGATCATGGAGCAGGTGTGTCGTTCCGGCGCCCACGCCGGTGCCTGCCATGCCCAGATGTATGTGATGGGTTCGGTATTGCGGCATGGTAGTGAGGCGCAAAAGAGCTACTATCTGCCGAAAATTGCGGCGGGCGAGTTGCGGTTGCAGAGCTTTGGCGTGACGGAGCCTACCACCGGCACTGATACGACCAGCCTCAAGACGTTCGCTCGCAAGGAGGGTGACGACTATGTCGTCAACGGCCAGAAGGTCTGGATTAGCCGTATCGAGCACTCTGACCTGATGGTGCTGTTAGCACGCACGACCCCGATCGAGCAGACCAAAAAGAAAACCGAGGGCTTGTCTGCTTTTATCGTTGATGTGGCTGCTGCCGAGGGTAATGGGCTGACAATCAAACCTATTGAGTCGATGATTAATCATCATTCTTGTGAATTGTTTTTTGATGACGTGCGCATCCCGGCAGCAAACCTGCTGGGTAAAGAAGGCGAGGGCTTCAAGGTGATTCTTGATGGTATGAATGCCGAGCGTATATTGATTGCAGCCGAGTGTGTGGGTGATGGTCGCTATTTTGTTGATAAAGCTAGTCATTATGCTAACGAGCGTGTTGTATTCAACCGGCCCATTGGCCAGAACCAGGGCGTGCAGTTTCCTATCGCCCGATGTTATGCAGACATTGAGGCCGCCAGTTTAATGGTAGAGAAGGCCGCGCGGATGTTTGATGCCGGGGAGCCCTGTGGCGCTGAAGCGAATATGGCGAAGATGCTGGCGTCGGAAGCATCATGGCGGGCCGGAGATGTGTGTATGCAAACCTTTGGCGGCTTTGCGTTTGCGAAGGAATATCATATCGAACGTAAGTTTCGCGAGACACGGCTGTACCAGATAGCACCTATTTCGACAAATTTGATTTTGAGTTATATCGGTGAGCATGTGTTGAAAATGCCCCGGTCTTTTTAGCGTAAATTATAGGCAATTCCATGCAAAACCAACAACCAGATATGGTTGATCGGCTGACACCTTTACTGGTGCAGATTATCAGCGAGACTAATGGGATCAATCTGGATGATACCCTCGAGTTGCTGTGTCTTAATCGTAGCCTGCAGGCAGATGTCGAACTGTACGATGAAGTGCAGACGTTCAGGCGTAACTTGTGGCGTTTTCACCAAGACGAGATTCCAGTCAGTGAATTGCTCGACTCTTGCATTGCAGGTGCCTTGTTTCAATTTTTGAAAAACTTTCCATTGCCATACCATGAAGAGCACATTCATCTCACCGGTTCCCTGTCTGCTGAATTTATCTTTCCGCGTCTGCAAGCACTTCTGGCCGGCCCCGGGCGTCTGCAATTAGAGCAAAAAATCGTCGAAGTCTATGGTGAGCAAGCACTGCCTATTAATAGTATCGAAGACGTAGAGAATTTGATTACCTTGAAAGAGGGTGAGTTGTTCTCGACGTATCTGCAGATTCTGTACCTTGCCAAGACCATTCTAATTTCTCGTGAGGTACACCGTGAAGCCGCCTATCATATGGCGAGTACACTGTATGAAAAGTACAACGTGGGTAAGATCCGGCTCAAGTTCACCTTGGCTAGATCGTCAGGTATATCCAGTGAGCAAATTCCTGGTGCTGAGAACGTCACGGAAGCCGATGTCGTGTTGGGACTTTATGATGGTTTCATGGATTTCCAGCGCGGCCATCCATTTTTCGAATTCATTTTGTCACCCAGCTTTCGCAAGGAAGCGCAGTTTTTTGATCAGGAGCACTATGCGTCTAAAACTGAACACTTTAGCCATCAGGTGAATTCTATTCTGACACTGCTCGACGACCACCCCGAACTCAAGCCCCACTTGTGTGAAGTCGATACCGTCGGTGACGAGAAGAATTTTTACCGTAAGGCGCATTTTCAAGAGATGAAGCGCGGCTTGCGCAAACTCCAGGG
>JBLHRT010000050.1:0-12924 GCA_047626255.1 Candidatus Azotimanducaceae bacterium | reverse complement strand
CTGGCGGATGGCGGTAATCTTCATCCGCTACAAACGGCATGGATAGATCATGATGTTCCCCAGTGTGGCTACTGCCAAGCTGGTCAGATCATGAGCGCCGCGGCGTTACTCGCGAAAAACAACAAGCCGAGTGATGCTGATATCGATCAGGCACTCGCTGGAAACTACTGTCGGTGCGGTACCTACATCAGAATTCGAAGCGCGGTACATGCCGCAGCATCTTTCTATAATGCTGAGGCACAAGCCGAGATCAGCAAGAACGAAGGAGCCAGCTAATGACGATTAAACCGATGAATCGCCGCAATTTCCTCAAGGCCTCCGCGCTTGCCGGCGGAGGAATGATGTTGCAGCTGAATTTTGGCCCCCTGGCGAGTGCTCAGGAATTAGGAACACTTGTGGGCTCCAAGGAGCTCAATGTCTTCGTGGAAATTGCTTCTGATGGAAAAATAACCATTTATTCGGCAACGCCAGAAATGGGCCAGGGCATCAAAACATCGCTGCCTATGATTATCGCGGAAGAAATGGGCGCGAAGTGGGAAGATGTTCAGGTGCTTGATGCCCCGCTTGACTACGAAAAATTCGGCATGCAGGGCGCTGGTGGCTCGACCTCTATTCCGCGTAATTTCGATAGCATGCGAAGAATGGGCGCGTCAGCCAGAGAGATGCTCATTGGCGCGGCATCTGAGTCAATGGAAGTGGAAAGGCAGGACCTTGAAGCCAAAGGCAGCCGAGTGATGCATATCTCTGGTGAGAGTTTGACCTTTGGCGAACTCGCCGCTCTGGCGGTACGTCAGCCAATCCCTGATCCTGAATCCCTGTCATTTAAAGATCCGCGTTCTTACACCATTATCGGCACAACCGTTGGCGGCGTTGATAATCTGATCATCGCGACCGGACAATCACAATTTGGTATCGACACCGACGTGGCTGGAATGAAATACGCTTCGTACACGCGGTGCCCGAGGATAGGCGGGCGTGTTATTAGCTTCAACGACGCCGAAATTAAAAATCTAACTGGCGTTACCGACGCCTTTATACTCAAGCCCGATGAAAGTGCCGGTATAGCCTCAATGACCTTCCTGCAGGGGCTGGCGGTATTGCGTGGAGGTGTAGCCATCGTCGGTGATGATACTTGGTCGGTCTTCGAGGCGAAGAAAAAACTCAAAATAGAATGGGACGAGACCTTAGCGTCACACGATGATTGGTCCGAGATGCAAGCGCAGGCTCGGATAATCGCGTCACAAGGTGGCGGAAAAGTCAGTCTGGAAGGACCTGGCGTCGATGCTGCCCTCGCAGATAAGAACAATCAAACGCTGGAAGCTTTCTATCAGTTTCCTTATGTCGCGCACGTCTGCATGGAGCCCATGAACTGTACCGCTGATTTCAAGAAGGGACGTGGCGGACAACCTGACACCATGGAGTTGTGGATACCCAGCCAGTTCCCTGGGCAGGTCAAAGAGATTGCCGAGAACATGCTTGGGGTAGCAAAAGCGAACGTCAAGGTTAACCCAACTCGAATGGGCGGCGGCTTCGGCCGGCGAGCGGTGCACGACTTTGCAGCTGAAGCTATGGCTATATCTCATCAGGTGGGTCTGCCCGTTAAACTGACCTGGACAAGAACCGATGATATTCATAATGATTTTTTCCGCGTTGGTGGCTTTCAAAACATGAAAGCTGCGGTTGATTCAAAAGGTAAGCTTGCCGCCTGGGATCAGCACTATATTGGCTTCGCCAAAGATGAAAAGCCCGTGATCGGATCGGGCTTAAGGGGTAACGAATTCTCTTTGGTTGCGCTCGACAACGCGCGAGTTACGCAATCTATGATGCCGGTAAAAACGCCCTGCGGAGCCTGGCGAGCACCCGGTTCCAATACGAATGCTTTTGTTGAGCAGAGCTTTCTACACGAACTGTCTGTACTGGCAGGTCGTGATCACTTAGAGTTTTTGTTAGAGCAAATGGGTGCAAGGCGCTGGATAAAAGATGGCGATGTGAATGCCCTCAATACCGGACGCGCGATAGATGTTATTAAACTCGCCGCCGCCAAATCTGGCTGGGGTAAATCAATGCCTGAAGGATCGGCGTTGGGGTTGTCATTTTACTTTTGTCACGCGGCTCATGTTGCCGAGGTGGCCGAAGTTTCTGTTGATAGCGATCGCAACTTCCGGGTTAAAAAGATAACTGTCGCTGTCGATGTGGGTCCGATCATTAATATGAGTGGCGCCATAAGCCAGGTGCAGGGCTCTGTTATTGACGGTCTTAGTACGATGGCAATGCAACAAATCACGATGGCAGATGGTGTCATTCAACAGAGCAATTTTGATGACTATCCGGTGATGCGTATTGCTCAGACACCGGAAATCGACGTGCATTTTATACAGAGCGATAACCCGCCAACGGGCTTGGGAGAGCCTGCATTGCCGCCGTTAGCACCAGCGATAACTAACGCAATATTCTCAGCAACAGGGGTTCGGGTCAGGTCAATGCCATTGAGTGAGCAGGGATTCAAACTGGTCTAGTTTTTGCCCTGCTCGGGCGCGCTATAAACCGGCTGAGTTTATGGCGCGTCATCGTCATTAACAGTGTGCCAGAGACCTATATTCTGCTCAACCTCGAGGAGTGACACGATGCCAGAGCTTGAAACATTTATGCACAGTGCGCCAACCAGCGATGTGCTTGCTGCGATAGCACGAGACGGCGCCTGCATCGTCCACGATCTGCTAGGCGACGATTTTTGCAATGAGATCAAAGTAGATTTCGGTAGTCACCTGCAATCCATGCCATGGGGTGATGATAAACTGGGTTACCGTGATGCTTTCTACGGCCAGCAGACCAAGCGTTTGCATGGCCTGTTCAGCAAGTCACCCAAGATGGTTGATGTGTTAACCAACCCTGTGTTGCTGCAAGTAGCGAGGGGTATGTTGTTGTGCGATGACCGTGCCAGGGACATCCGCCTCAGCAATACTGAGTTGATGGTGCTTGGTCAGGATCAGCCAGTACAGGTGTTTCATACCGATGGTGGTTCCTGGCCTAGGGCTCAGCGGCATGAGCGGTTGTTAGATCCTTGGAACGAGATTTTGGTTAGCGCCAACATTGCCCTAACACCCTTCACGTCGACCAACGGCGCAACCCGTGTGGTGCCGGGTAGTCATCTGTGGGCGCCTGACCGTGAACCCCAAGCCAATGAAATTTGCCAGGCCGTCATGCCTAAGGGGGCAGCGTTGCTGTACTCCGGTAATGTTATCCACTCGGGCGGCGCCAACGCGACTGACACTACGCGAATCGGTTTATATCTGGGATATGTTGTCAGCTGGTTGCGGCCCTTGGAAAACTATTTGGTGACTAACAAGCCCGAGGATGTGTTCGCGTTAACCGAAGAAGCCCAGCAGCTACTGGATATCGCCCCTGGCGGTTTCACTGTGTTCGCGTGAAACTCGCAAGTGAGACCATCTGCCAAGAAGGGCGGTTGTCCTGACTCAGGGCAATAATATTTTCAAGCCAATCAAGATTAACACCGCGCCACCAAATATTTCGGCCTTGCTTTCGAGCATAGTGCCGCTTCTTATGCCAATGAAAATGCCCGCCCAACTGCACAGCATTGTTGTCAAGCCGATCAGCAGGCAGGCTAACAATGGATCGAAATTAAGCAGTGGTAGAGCGAGCTCTGATGCCATCGCTCGGGGTGCTAGAGGTAGCTGGCTTGGCATGCATGCGACGTCAACTGTCGGTTCCATGAAGCGACATCTCTGGCCCTGCTCGGCTCCGGCGCTGTGAATCTTTGACGAAATTCAAGCTGTGCGGAATCAATTTCCCCAGTCGCTGATATCTGTGGACGAAACTGACTATTTTTCAATGAATACTTAAGGTAGCGTCGCGCCTTCACACTAACATTCCCCTTCATCTGAATATCGTCCGCATAACCTTCGTTATTAATATGCAATGTAACATCAATGTACAGATCTGCTAGGCGACGACGATCGCTAGGTTTAAGCATTTTCAGTAAATGCCTACCGCACAAAGGCATAGGATAACCTAGCAATATTGGAACCGCTAATGCGGGTTCATTCTGAATAACCGTATGGTCTTTCGGTATATAATAGGTCTTGCGCGGGTCAGCGCTTTGATAAGTCACTCGCTGAATCGCCTTGAGCACATCTTGCGGCCGTGAAACGCCTAACAAAACGGGCGCGATGGCTGAGCGGCCATTGAGTCTGGACGCGAGTAAAGAGATGGCTTTGTCTTGTTGCCGCTCCAATATCAATAGGTGCGTATAGTTCCGCAAGGCCATTTCTTTTTCTTCGAGGACATATTGATCCGACGTGCTGACAATTTCGTGCGCGCGCTGTAGAAGATTTGAAGCACAGCAAAAGCCTGCGGTGTAGCGCGTCAACGCCTCTCCTTGTAGTGAGCGAAGCAGCAGTTCACGTTGTTGGTCAGCATGCAGCGGTGGGGTTTGTTCCGCCCATACATTAATTTTTTCATACAGCGCCAGCGCGTTTTGATAGCGCAAGCTACGTTGGTGCCAGTCTGCCAACCGCAGTCGCGCAACTTGCAAACGTGGATCTTGCGCATCAAACGTGCGGATCGCGAGATCGAACAAAAACTTTTGCTGTTGGTCAGCACTATCAAATTGATTTAACGCACTATAGGCCTCAATCAACCAGACCAAGCAGTCAGCCTGTTGGATGGAATCGACACCGTAAACACGATGGATGACCGCCTGCAGTTGTTGAATAGACTGTACAGCTTCGGCGTACTTTTTCGCCGCCATTAACCCGAATACGTTAGCCCGCAACACCATAAGCGATTCCATCGAGTAGTAGTCGACCGAGCGTTCGACGTCATCGGTGAGTGCGGCAACTGGCAAGGGTTCAACCAGAAACGGGCTGAGAGTAAACCAGACAATTATTCGCGCGATCAACGGACGAATCATGCTGCGCACCACTGAGGTTTGAGCTGAAACCCTAAGTCCTAAACTATTCCGCGAGAGTGATGCAGGTCAGCCTAAGTAAAGTAAGCGCTAACTAAACAGCCCGTTGCTACGTGATATATATATATGCGAGGTTTAGCTCTAGTTAGTGTTTTTCGATGGTAGCAGCCAAACCCTCGGGGTCGGCGATGACGTAACCTTGGTGACATCTAGTGACCAGGCCAGCTGCTTGCCACTCGCAAAGTATCTTGTTAATGCGTTGTCGTGATCCCATACATAGTTGGCCGAAGTCAGTTTGACTGAGTTCAAGGTGAAGGTGGATGCCGTCGTCGCGCAACTCGCCATGTTGTTGGGCTAAGTGCAGTAGGCGAGCCGCAAACCGTGCGGGTAGAGGGTAGAACATCATGTCGGCAAACAATTTGTAGAGATCTTTCGAGATTGTGACCTCTTGATGAAACAGGTTGCGGTAGATGCAGGGATGTATCTCAGCCTGTTCGAGGATAATACTCTTTGGCAGTTTTATCAGTATCGCTTCGCTGCGGATCTGGATTTCGCTGATATGTTCAATGTCGCCAGCCAATGCGGCATCATTGAACCATTGACCTGACTGTAAGTCGGTGATGGCAAAGCATTGGCCTTGACTACCATTGAGAGAAAAGTTCACCCGGCCCTTGTACACACCGTAGATATATTGATCGCGATCGCCTGCGCCATACAAATAGCATTTCGATGGATACTTTTCGACCACGGCGACGGCGGCCAATGCTTGTTGGCAGGTTGCAGGCACGCCAGCAAACCATGGTGATGCTTTAATGAAACTGATGAGATCGTTGGGCGAGATTTCCCTATGCATCGCAGTATTCCTACTGACTTTTACCTAATTTAGCCCAAGTGTCACCTAGGTGACAATGCCGAAGGTGGGCTTATTGTTAAATTCAGCTCACGTGGGTTAGCTGTTTGCGCGATTTTTAGGGCGCAGCCGGAACGTTAGCAGCGTGATCGACTCGATTGCTGAGCGCTGTTTGATGAGCATCATCTACGGAATTTCGTCTACTGGAGATTGTCTCCTGGAGACTTTCGTTGGGCGAATGACTGACAAGACACGTGATTTATCAGGATGCCAAATAGATCGATAATAAGTCGACGGGCATATAACTACGAGACTACGAGTCTACGAGACTAGGTGAATAGTCTGATACTAGGGGGTTTTATGAGGGGAATAGTCACGCTGTTTAGTCGCAGTGCATTGTCGGCTGCGATGCTGGTGTATGCCGGCGGCGCAATCGCTGCAAGCGACATGGAAGAGGTGGTGGTAACGGGTTCATATATCAAAGGTTCTGCTGAGGATGCGGCTTCACCTATCTCGGTGATATCTAGAGAAGACATTGATATACAGAGCGCGGTGACTATCGATGATATTACAAAAAATTTAACGATCGCCTCTGGCGCTACCACTAATCATAACTATGACACGGAAAATGCGACCATTTCAGGTAAGGCGAATGTAAACCTGCGCGGTCTTGGGTTGAATTCAACCTTGGTATTGTTCAACGGAAAGCGCCAGGTTGTTGCCGCCGCGACATCTCAGGATGGTTCTGAATTTGTCGATATCAATACAATTCCGCTAGTTATGTTGGATCGGGTAGAGATTCTCAAAGATGGTGGCTCGGCGTTGTACGGTTCTGACGCGATAGCTGGCGTTGTTAACTTCATTATGCGAGATACTTATGAAGGTTTTCAGGTTGCCGGTGATCTAACCAGCTCTGACCGAGCTGATGCCAACGACACGACGCTCTCGGCATTGTGGGGGACTTCCTTCAACGACGATAAAACTCACATTGTGCTGGCGGGTGAGTACTTTGAGCGAGACCCCTATGGTTTCTTAGATCTGGGCACTACCAGCGCAACGGACAGAGTGACCGTCCGCAATAGTACAATCACGGCGCTGATTTCTGGTCCAACGACTCCGTTCAATCCGGCGTATTTCAATGCGGCGGATTCTGCGACGGCAGGCACACCAAAGTTCACTGACCCGCTGTGTATTTCGCAAGGGTATTCAACGGGACTTTACGATGATCCAGCGAATAATCCGAATTCCCACTGTCGAGAAGACTCACGCGCATACCGAGGCGTGCAGCTTGCGCAAGAGCGCTCGGTCTTTATGGCGACAATGAAACATGAGTTCTCGGACAACCTTGAGCTCTATGGCATGGTGCAATACAACGACCAAGATATTCGCCGACCTATTAACGGTGCATTCGGTTCCATTGATGACCTCAATGGATTTCTGCCTGTAGGGGACCCGGTCTTTGGTTTGGGCTCGCGTTCGGCGTCAGTGATTGCCGCCAGAGATGCAGCCTTTGGCGCTGCTACGGTCGCCGCGCAAACGCCGGGTACCGCTATCTTTAACAGTTCCCTTGCAGCCGGTCTTGCGGCTGGTGCGCCGGGTAGTGCAGCATTTACCGCAGCGTTTGGCGGAGCAGCTGCAGCCCTCGTTGGCCAGGCTGGTTTTGTCGCAGCAACAGGGGCGTTACCGACGCCGGCCAATGCGCCGATACTGCAAGCGAACGGCGGCCCCAATGCGTTGTCCGTGATGGGTCATCAGGTGTCTAAGGTGGGCGACTTCTCCTTCCATCCACAGAATTCAGAAAGTAACTCAAAGACCTCCGGCGCGAGTATCGGTCTCAGGGGTGGCTTTGAAGCTATGGATCGTGAAATGTCCTTTGACGTGAGCCTGAGTTACAGCAAAAATCGAACCTATCGGGAAGAGTTGTCAGTCAACCGTGTCGCGTTGGAGTTAGCCCAGAACGGTTTGGGTGGTCCTAATTGCGTTCCCAATGGGGTCGATGATTATGACGTCAATGCTGATGCCCAAGACGTCTTTGGTGGTGGTGTTTTCGGTGGCCCGGTGAGTTTTTTGTTCACCAACCCGGCACCCCGATATGTCTTGAACATGCGCAAGAATATCTCGCTGGCATTAACGTCAACCAATCAGGGCGTGGGTGACTGTCAATTCCTCAACCCGTACCTGACCAAAGAAACCTCACTACCGAACGATCCAGCCCTGATTAATCACATTTATCAGGTTATCCCATTTGCTGATCAGGAAAACGAGTTGCTGACTCTTGATATGGTTCTGACTTCCGAGTTGTTTTCAATGGGTGGCGGTAAGGCGCAAGGTGCGATCGGCTACCAGCGACGTGACGGCACCAATCTGGCCAAGAGTTATCCCCAATCCCAGCCAGGCGTGCAAGACTACCTGACCTATGGCGCAAACCCAACGTTCCTGAATGTATCAGATGATCACTTTTATGTCGGGCCTGAAGCCTTTAATGATACTCGCGTCGTCGATGCGTTGTTCGGTGAGGTCAGCCTGCCTCTGACGGACGGGTTAGACGTTCAGTTGGCGGTGCGTTATGAGGATTATGGCGGTACCATTGGTGATAGCACGACACCGAAGATTGGTGTTCGATGGCAGGCGCTGGAATCTCTGACGGTTCGCTCGTCATTTAGTCAGTCATTCCGTGCACCCAATACCGGAGTGATATTTTCCGGTGTGGGTTTCGACGGCAACACTGCCAACGATTTTCTCCACAAGGATGATGTCAGAGCCGGTATTTTGCCGGCCATCGAAGCGAACGCTGAAGTGCGAGCCATTATTCAATCTGGCCAGCCATCGCCGTTGGTGGGCACTGAGCAAGCTGACTCGTTCAACGTGGGTTTTATTTTCAACCCGCTTTCTGTTGAAGGTCTGACCCTTGGTTTGGACTATTATCGGTTTGAGTTTAAAGACAAGGTGGTGAACCAGCCCTTGTCCGTCACGCTAGCCACCGAGTTGGCAAACTTTACCGCCGCAGCTGCTATACCCACCAACTACATCAACAAGAATTCGTTCTTGGCTTGTACGCCAGATCCGACTGACAATAGTTGTGTCGTCAATCCAGCTGCTTATGCCACAGTGGGTGTTCAGCGCAGCCCGACAGGTGATTTGCAGGTGGTCAATTTCAATAGTATCAATGCGGGTGGTATTGATACCAGCGGTGTCGATATCACAGCCAATTATGCGATTGATGCCAGCTACGGTACCTGGAACTTAGGTCTCAATGTGAATCGCATTCTTGAGTTTGTTCCCAGCGACATTCCTGGCTTCGAGAACGGTATTCTTGGGACGGGCGTGCGTGATGCGGCCGGTACATCCGGTGATGGTAGCGTGGTGCGGTCAATGCCGGATACGAGAGCCAATGTCACGGTGAACTTTAACCGCAGCAATCATAGTGTTACCGGCATCCTGCGCTATATCAGTGGTTACGATAACCTGCAGGCACAGGTATTCAATGGTGGTGCTAACCCGCCAAAGACTGTCTTTGGGGCCAGCATCGATCAGTTTGTGACTCTAGATTTGCAGTATAACTACCAGTGGAGCTGGGGTCAGGCTCGTGAGCCACTGGCATTCACCCTTGGTATGGTGAACGCGACCGATGAGGATCCACCCATAAGAGATGATTTCAACTCGGGTTTTGACTCGACGGTAGTGGATCCTCGAGGCCGTCGTTTCTACGTGAGGGCAATGCAAACCTTTTAGGCCTAATGTACAGCTCGGGAGTGATTGAGCAGCACAATACTTTGGATTATTGATAAGGTCTTTAATGGAGTGATAAAGGGGGGTAGCATCGTTTTCGGTGTTGTCCCTTTTTTTTGCATGGTGTTTACCGCGTCGACCATCATCCGATGGTTTAGCCGTATTGCTCGACTTTCCAGGTCAGTGTCGTGCAGATAGGCCAGTAGGGCGCTGATGTGGTACCTTGAGCTGGGTGCACTGACAGCGAATTGAGCGACGTGGCTTTGCATGCTTGCGGTCGCCACCAGTGTCAGGGCGTTCGGTGCTCGTTCCTGTAGCTCCGCAGGGTAGAATGGTTTGGCAATATCATCAGCGGCGCCCAGCTTCAGCCCCTGATGATATCGGTATTTTCAATCGTATCGTCGACCACTAGAATCGTTTGCTTCATCGGTGCTCAAATACGTCGGGTTGCGGTCATTGTAGCGTAGTCGATCAAGAGGTGATTCTGCCGTGTTGCTATCCGCAGACGTTAATCGCTAAGGGTCGATGACAAGAGCAGTAGAGAGCAACGCGTGCGGCCATTGTGTTTTGCCTGTAAATGTCGCGATTACGAATAGTCGTACCGTTCATCACGCCTGCCTCGGCTGTAACGATCCTTGCGCTTTATGGGTGCAAGCAGCAGATAAAATACCCATGCGAACCACGACACGAAGATCACCGCCAGTATCCAGGCGGCTTTCTCGCCGCCATAGGTCTTGTCAGATCCGGCGATGAGGATAATCGGCAGCAACCAGATAAATGCGCATAAAAGGAAACCGAAAAGCGCGAACATGCCCACAATAAATTCCATATTGATACCTTTCATGATTGGCTATTTGTTTTTCTTCAACCTGCTAGTCGTATAAGCAATAAACAGGCCATGGAATAACAGGTATTTATATCAATAGCTTACGTGAGTGGTGGTGTTGTCAGGTGTGGTGAATTGACCATAATTTGGCGTAGGCCGCGACTGGCACGCGCTATTGACTGATGCCGCGAGTCTGTCTTTGCAGTCAGCGGCATCCAGCGTCAGGAGCGATCAATTCTCTGGTCCGTCAGCCACGGTAGACGCTGGTATCCTACAGATTTTAACTGTTACACTAAGCCCGCTTTTGGCACCACGTAAAGCGACCATATGTAAAGCGACCCTCCAAACAAAGCGACCTTAAGGCACACAAAGATGATCAAACTGCATGGTTTTTCTTCCAGCAATTACTTCAACGTACCCAAGCTGGCGCTGTTAGAAAAAGGTGTGCCGTTTGAAGAGGTGGTGTCATATACCGGCGTAGGGCCAAAATACCGACCTGAGTACCTCGACAAGAGCCCTTTAGGTAAGGTGCCGGCGCTTGAAACACCCGAAGGCTTCATTAGTGAATCCCGCGCTATTGTTGAATACATCGAGCGCGCGCACCCAGAGCCCTCTCTGCTGCCAGATACCGCGTTTGGTATCGCCAAGGTGCATGAGTTCTCGCAATTTGTTGAGCTGTACTTTGAGCTTGTGGCGCGCCGCCTGATTCCTAATCTATTGAGTGGTACCGCACCCGATCCCGCGGTGTTGAAAGAGTTCGACGTTAGCATCAAGAAAGCCGTCAAAGCGTTGCCGACACTCTCCAATTTCGAACACTTTGCCTATGGCGATCAATTCACTCAGGCTGACATCGCGGCAATCCTTAATCTGCCCATCGTCCGAAGCGTTGGCCTGCAGTTCCTAGGTAAGGATCCGCTCGGTGAAGTGCCGGGGCTTAATAGTTACTGCGCGCGTATGGAAGAGCGCCCCCATGTGAAGCAAGTGCGTGCCGATGCCACCGCCGATCGACCGAACTTCATGGCGCATTTGAAGGCTTTGTACGGGATTTAGTATGAGAGTGTTTAGCTATGCAGCGCTATAAAATACTCCATCGTACTTACTACAACTTTCCCACCGCTGTGCAGCTTGAGCCGCACACCTTGCGTCTGCGCCCGAGAGTGGGGCATGAGTTACGCATAGAGTCTTCCAGTCTCACCATAGAGCCTGTGGCAACACTGCGCTGGCAGCGAGACGTGGAAGACAACTCGGTGGCGATCGCAACCTTCAGCACCTTCGCAAGCCAGCTGTTGGTCGAGAGTGAGGTGATTATCCAGCACTTCGATGTAGCGCCATTGGACTTTCTGGTTGCCGATTACGCGATCGACTATCCCTTTGCTTATACCGCCGAGGACCAGGTTGTCCTGGCGCCTTATTTGCAGGTGGCAGGTAACCGCACGGAGCAAGCAATAACGGACTGGATAGAGAGCATCTGGCAGCCCGGTGAGAGCTTGCAAACCTTTGAGTTGCTGCAGCGGCTGACCAGCAAGATCCATCGCCGTTTTGCCTATCAATCTCGGGAGGAGCCGGGTGTACAAACACCTTTGGATACCCTGACTAAAAAAACAGGTTCCTGCCGTGACTTTGCTTGTCTGTTTATGGCGACAGCACGTCGTCTCGGTCTCGCCTCACGATTTGTCAGCGGCTATCTCAACACCCTTGGTGCGACAATCGATTATGGTGCTACCCATGCCTGGGCCGAGATCTATCTGCCCGGTGTTGGCTGGAAAGGCTTTGACCCCACCGTCGGTGATATCGTTGGCACCAACCACATCGCTGTTGCCGTGGCGCGCTTACCGGAATCGGTTCCGCCGGTTGAGGGCGCATACATTGGGCCGCCGGGCGCAAGCTTAGATGTGGGTGTTTGGGTTACCGAGCTCGTCTGAACCCGGGCCGCGCCGCAGGTACTTGATCGTTGTCATAAAGGGTTGGTGCGATACGTTATAGACCGAGCCTCGGAGGCTTTTTGGCCCGGTGATGCGAATGCTTGCCCAAGGTTGAACGACTTAGCGTTACGACGTATCGCTACTACAGAAAATTTGGATGAAGAGTCAATTGAGGATGATCGTCCTGAGTGTTATCTGATTGGTTTTATTGCCGGCTTGCGCGATGTTCAAGAAGAGTGGTCAGGCGGTTAAAGGCTCGGGCACGGCCATTGGCCTTGGTGTTAGGGACTCAGTCATAGCTATTGGCGGCGATATTAATAATAATGGGGAGGCAGCCCTGGGAAATACGCAGCCTTTTCCCACAATGGGGCCTGTCATGATATCCAGAAAGCCCTGCCCCTGGAGTCCGGCAGATTTATGCCCCAGGGTGAAGCGGATTCGGAGCATGCGTTTTGTATTCTGATGGCACGCATACAGCGCTTGTTTGTGGATGGTGCGCCGTCATTCGAGCAACGCCTGGACGTCATGACGACCTTTGCCCGTAGTATTCGTGCTTTGGGTCCGGCGAATTTCATTGTCTCAGACAGTGAGTCTATCTATTGCCATGGTGACCGACGAACGCATGTTGACGGCATTCGTTCCCCGGGTTTGCATTATCTGAGTCGGTCCT